>JALYSC010000453.1 GCA_030855005.1 Bacteroidota bacterium
AATGCAGGTGTTAGTTCCTATCCAGGAACATGCTGAATTTGATTTTAATATCCTGGAGATTGCCGAACGAATGAAAGAGGATACTACCTATGTGATGGCAAGTCGAATTGCCTATGAAAGGGATCCCGATCCATTCGTAATCACACGGGCGATCAGTTGTTTTGAGCGCACCCTGGTAAGTGGCCAAAGCAGGTATGATCAATATCTCGCTGGTGATTTGTTTGTTTTGAATGCTACGGAATTGCATGGGGAACAATTATTTCTAAGTGACCGGCTTTCCTGTGCAAAATGTCATTCAGGATTTAATTTCACGGATTATCGATTTGACAATAATGGCTTATATGAGAGTTATCAGGACCAGGGACGTTATCGGCTCACGGGGATTGATGCTGACAGAGCCTTGTTTAAGATTCCGACATTACGAAATCTTAGCGTGACGGGTCCTTATATGCATGATGGATCCTTACCTGATCTGCCTGCCGTCATCGAACATTACAATTCCGGTGGGAAAAATCATCCGCACAAGAGCATTTTGGTAAGACCATTACATCTCACTATCGAAGAAAAAAAGGCGCTGCTTTCTTTTCTGAATTCGCTCACGGATGAAAATTTTATTTATAACCAGGTCTTTAGGCCATAATCAATAAACTACCTACGAAAGTGAATATCGCGAAGATTTATTTTATATCTATATCTCTGATCACCTTGATCGCGTGCGGCAAAGATGAGCCCCAGGCAATCTATGATCCGACTCCATATCATTTAGAGGTTGGAAATTTTCCACCCCCTATGCTGCCCAGTGATAATCTTCCGACACAAGCGGGAGTAACGCTTGGAAGAATGTTATTTTATGAAAAAGCGCTGTCCGGAAATGAAAGTATGTCATGCGTGGATTGTCATCAGCAGAAAGATATGTTTTCTGATATCCGACAGTTTAGTGTTGGTGTGGATAATCTCAATGGAAGGCGACAGGCTATGGCCCTCTTCAATCTGGCCTGGCATCGTCAGGGGATGTTTTGGGATGGTCGCTCACCTACGTTGCGTGATCAGGCATTGCGACCTATTCAGGATCCGTTGGAAATGCATGAATCACTCGACAACGTAGTCAGCAAACTTAGTGAAATGAATATTTACCGTGATCAATTTGTCAGAGCATTTGGTTCAGAAACAATTACCTCTGATCTAATTGGATTAGCTATAGAACAATTTGAATTTACACTCATTTCCAATGATTCTAAATTTGACCAATTCCAACAGGGTAATGCTGTATTGTCCGAATCCGAAGAACGCGGAAGACAATTATTTTTCAGGGAGGTGGATCCTTTTACCGGTCAAAAAGGAGGTGAATGTTTTCATTGCCATGGAGGGTTCAATTTTACCAATGATCAATTCATGAACAATGGATTGGATGATGATGCATCCTTTTCAGATCCAGGAAGATTTGAGGTCACTAACCTGCCAAAAGATCAAGGCCTGTTCAAGGTGCCTTCCTTACGAAATATTGAGTTGACTGCACCCTATATGCATGACGGCCGGTTTTCAACACTTGAAGAAGTGATTGAGCACTATAATACGGGTGTGAAAAATTCATCAACCATGGACGAATTACTTTTTCACAACACAGAACAAGGTGGATTGCAGTTGAGTGAAATGGAGAAGGCAGATCTCATTGCTTTTTTAAAGACACTTACAGATCCGGGATTGGTTGTGGATGATCGGTTTGCGTCTCCTTTTTAAATCCGGAATAAGGCCGCCTCAGAATAGTACCAATTATAACAGAAAGGAATAGAATGGAAAGTTTTGAAAAGAAAAAGCACTGGGAGAAAATCTACCAGACTAAAGAAGGTAAAGATGTCAGTTGGTATGAGCCGACTCCTGTGACTTCTTTGAGCTTTTTAAAACAATTTAACATTGCAGCCGCTGCCAAAATTATTGACATCGGTGGTGGTGACAGTTTTTTTATTGACAATCTACTGGATCTGGGTTTTCAGGACATTACGGTGCTTGATATTTCAGAGAAAGCACTTGAAAGAGCTAAAGCACGTCTCGGAGACAGGGCGCATAATGTCAAATGGATTGTGTCAGATGTTGCAACTTTTCAACCGATCGAGCAATATGATTTTTGGCATGACCGCGCAACTTTTCACTTTTCTACAAGGGAAAATGAAATTGATAATTATCTCACGACGGTACATCGGAGTCTGAAACAGACAGGCATTCTGGTTATGGGTACATTTTCAGAGGAAGGTCCCAACAAATGTAGCGGATTGGACATCCGACAATATTCCGAAACTACGATGACGGAACGACTGGCAAGGTTTTTTGAAAAGATTAAATGCATAACCGTTGTTCATCTGACACCTTTTGATACAATTCAGAATTTTATTTTCTGTAGTTTCAGAAAGGCACAAACAGCTTTGTGAATACCGTAGACAGTATGTGTCAGGAAGCTGCCACTTTCAAACACAAACTCAATAATAGCTGCCAAATTGAATAGCATTTTAATAAAAAATATGGTGTGTATGCGTTGTATCCGAACTGTTGGAAGAATACTGACAGATGCAGGGCTTCAGGTATCTCATGTGGCACTGGGTGAAGCAATAGTTACAACTGAAATCTCACTTACACAAAATGAAAAAATCCGGGCAGCACTGGTGCAGGAAGGATTTGAATTACTGGATGATAAAAACAGCCGGTTAGTGGAGCGAATTAAGAATCTGATAATTGCAGAAATTCATTATGATGAGGGAAAGAAAAATGAATCATCCAATTTTTCCGACTTCCTGTCTCGTCAGACGAATCATGAGTATTCGTTTCTCAGTAAATTATTTTCATCCGTAGCAGGGATGACCATTGAAAAATATATTATCTCACAAAAGATCGAACGGGTAAAGGAATGGCTGATTTATGATGAGTTATCTCTCCAGGAAATTGCATACCGGTTTTCATACAGCAGCTCCCAATATCTTTCAAATCAATTTAAACAGGTGACAGGTATGTCGCCTACCACCTTTAAGC
>JALYSC010000454.1:0-1690 GCA_030855005.1 Bacteroidota bacterium
GAATTGTTCGATCGTTTTAGAGCCCTGGATAATGTTAAGATCACGGCCTTTAGCACTGATGATGCCCGCCGTTACTGTAGATGTGAGGTATTCAAAAGGATTTCCAACAGCCAAAACCCATTCTCCAACACGTGCTTTATCAGAATCTGCGTACTCGAGCGTTGACAAATTATTAGCATTTATTTTGACAACAGCGATGTCCGTACTTGGGTCACGGCCAATGATTTTACCCTCATATTCTTTTCCATCACTCAACTTGATGGACAGTTCATCCGCAAAATCGACCACATGATTATTGGTCAGTATATAACCATCTTTTGAAATGATCACGCCGGAGCCGGCACCTTTACGAATCTGTGGTCCGAAGCCATATCCATCATATGGCAATCCAAATTGCTCAAACAGTTGCTGCATCGGATCGCGCTGACGGCGATTGTTTTGAGCAGTCTCAGCACTTTCAGAAGCCTCAATGAGGACTACTGCTTTCTGCGCAATTTCAGCGGCAACCGCAAAGTCTGGTCCGGTAACAGGTGTAGAAGGTGAAAACGTAGAAACAGTATTCAATCCGGTGAAGGAAATTTTACTCTGATGCACCAATTGAAGCGCACCAAAGCAAATCAATCCTCCAAAAAATCCCGCAAGGATATAGGATAAGAGTGTTTTCATTTTCATGGTCAGGCAAATTGTGTTTTCAGTCTTTGTTGTCATTTAACGAGGCCCGACTGCCGTTGTTTTCTTAGCAATTTTCGTTTAACAATAGTTTAACAGGAATTAGCAGCCGACTATCAGGCATCAGGATTTTTGCGACTACTCTTATTATGGGAGAGGAAGAACTTGCCGGCGAATCGATTCCATTGTGACCTGAGTTTTTGAATAAGTGTCGAGTGACCCGAGACGGATTTATCATAATGCTTCAGCTTTTGGCGCAGTTCTTTATAATAGATATGTTCCAGCAATTGGTATACTTGTTTAATCTCAGCGACAGATTTTACCAGCTCAGGATCATTGGACATAAGCTCATTTAGCATTTCCCGGTCCTGATCCGTAATGCGGTTTTGAAGCAAATCATCAATAAGCTGTGCTATTTTATTTTCATCCATATGACGCTCACCACTATATGAGCGGCGATCTCTCTTATAATGTATTCAGAGATCTAAGTTGTTACCTTTTTTCAAAAAATATTTGAGTTTTTTTAAACATTCATACTTTATTTTCCGTGCGAGGTTGGAGCTGGAGAGATTTAACTTTTCAGCGATTTCATCCATAGTGTATTGTTGTAGCCACAGCAGAAGTACTTCTCTGCATTTTCCTCCACACTGATCGAAAATTATTTCTGCTGATTTAAATTTTTCCCGATCCATTAATATGGTTTCCGGTGTTTCATTTTCCACCTGGTAAAATTCTTCCGGATCATCAACGAGTATCAGTCTGTGATCTCTTTTGTAATGGTTGAGCCATACATACTTTGCGATCCCAAACCAAAATGTAGTAATGTGCCCTTCGATAACTGTTCCATGCTTTACTTTATGGATCATGATAAGAAAAGCATCATGTGCCAGATCTCCTGCTTCATCTCTATAGTATCCATATCGCTGCATCCATCTGTCTATCCAGGTTTTGATCACCTGTTGATAAGCTGCATAGATCTCCATTATAGCTTTTTCACCTGCAGGGCCACCGGCTCTGACAG
>JALYSC010000454.1:1700-3017 GCA_030855005.1 Bacteroidota bacterium
TCCGTATGTTTTCAACAAGATGCCTTTTTATGATGCAGTTATCCCCGTCAGATAAATGCTAAAAAGACACCTATACAAGTATACACATTTTTCGCTTGCGTTTGCAAACAACTATTTTTTATTTTTAAAAAAAAGTGAAGGTAAACCGTAACGTTTGCGCCTTCTCGATACATATAGTAATGTAGGAGAAAGCGAAACGATCTGACTGATCTGATTTGATACTCAAAGGAGCATCCGGATCACCAGATAGCCAACTCTATTTGCCAGTTGATTCAGTATGCCGGATGCATGCACCCAAAAAAGGCATCCGGCATTTTTTTATTTTGATTATTATGATACGTCAATGGATCCGAAATATGATGGGTCTGGTGTATCCACCCCTGTGCGCAAGTTGTGGTTTTCAGCGTCCGCTGGATCAGCACATCTTTTGCCTGGATTGTCTCCATGAGTTGCCCGAGACAGGATATCACCAGCATGCTCACAATCCTTTTGTGGGTCATTTCAGGGGCCGCATCGGGGTGAAGGCTGGTGCGGCATTTTTATTCTTTTCGAGAGGCGGGGGAACGCAGCGTTTATTGCACCAGATCAAATACAATAACCAGGCAGACCTTATCATCACCATCGGCCGTTGGTACGGAAAACAACTCATGAAGTCTCCATTATGGGATGATGTCGAAGTAATTGTACCTGTACCTTTACATTGGAAGAAACAAAGAAAGAGAGGATACAATCAAAGCGCCATGTTCGCGGATGGTATCGCGGAAGTCATGGGCATCTCCAGCCCCAAAAATGTACTAAGGCGAATCACGCACAATAAGAGTCTCACCGGAATGAAAAGATTTCAACGCGTTGAAACCATTGGTTCATCCTACGTACTTGCCAATGCGAAATTAATCAGGCATAAACATGTGATGCTGGTAGATGATGTACTGACTACAGGTTCAACCCTCGAAGCATGTGCATTAGCACTGTTAGAAGCTCCTGTTGCTTCTATTAGTTTGGTTACGATTGCATGCGGAGAATTGTAAAAATATCCGCAATCCCAAATCCTCTCACCCCTGCGCACCGCGTGCGCGTCCCCTGTTTTTAAATTTTCGTCGCTGTCGCCTACGTTATTTAAAATCCTATGGATAGGGATTTTAAAAATTGCAAGGTTGGGAAACAAAACTTCGTTATCATATAATTCTTTCTAATCAATTTGATCTTTGAAGTCATGTTCAAATGTTAAATCATAAATGGTCCTGAAGGGACCACATTTCCGTAACCGCGGGTTCCACCCGCGGTAGATATGCAGCCCGCAGGGCTGCGTCTCAAAAA
>JALYSC010000455.1:0-1030 GCA_030855005.1 Bacteroidota bacterium
TGATGTCCATTTGACAACCAACAATACCCACACGGGTTCCTGTTAGTTTAAAATCCATATCGCCCAGTGCATCTTCATCGCCAAGGATGTCAGTTAAGATCGCATACTTGCCACCTTCACTGATCAAACCCATTGCAATACCTGATACAGGAGCCTTGATTTGAATACCTCCATCCATCAGCGCCAGGGAGGCTGCACAAACTGTCGCCATGGAGGATGAACCATTGGATTCAAGAATGTCAGATACAATACGAAGCGTGTATGGCTGTGCTTCAGGAAATACTTTTCGTATCGAACGTGCTGCGAGATTAGCATGTCCTACCTCTCTGCGACCAGGACCTCTCATCGGCTTCACTTCTCCTGTAGAATAAGGAGGGAAGTTATAATGGAGAATAAATTTATCGTAGCGGTAATCAAGAGCGTTATCTAATAAGACTTCGTCATTCTTGGTACCTAATGTCAGACTCGTAAGGGATTGAGTTTCTCCTCTTGTAAAAACAGCAGAACCATGTGTGGAAGGAAGATAATCTACTTCAATCCAGATAGGTCTTACTTCATTTGTCTTTCTTCCATCTATACGTCGACCTTCATCAAGGACGAAATTGCGTACAACATCCTTCTTCAGTTTTTCATAGTAACGGTGCAGCATTGGAGTTTTTTCTGCTACATATTCTTCACCACGGTCAGCCGTTAGTTTTTCAATCATGGCTACTTTAATATCCGAATATTTTTCAAGACGAATTGATTTATCAAGAGCACCTCTTGATATTTCGAGGATTTGTTGTCTTGCAAAAGAATCAATACTGTTTTTCAAATCTTCATCTTCCTCTGCAACAACTATCTCTCTTTTCTTAGTAGCCTTTTCGCCTACTTTTGCTGCGAGATCAAGCTGAGCCTGGCATTGCACTTTAATCGCTGCGTGACCTATGCGAATTGCTTCGATCAGATCAAGCTCCGAACATTCATCTGCTTCACCTTCCACCATCATGATATCCTGCAGCGTGGCAGCGATGATCACATCGAGGTCAGC
>JALYSC010000455.1:1040-3016 GCA_030855005.1 Bacteroidota bacterium
CTTCTTTTACAGCTTCACGTCCCGGATTAACAATAAATTCTCCATTGATGCGTGCAACTCTTACTTCAGAAATAGGACCTGCCCATGGAATATCTGATACGGCAAGTGCTGCTGAAGCAGCCAATGCGGCCAGAGCATCAGGCATAGAGTCCTTATCGGCCGAAATCAAATTAATGATAATCTGCGTTTCATTCATATATCCATCAGGAAATAATGGACGAACAGCCCTGTCTACAAGTCTGGAGATCAGGATTTCGTAATCATTAAGCCTTGATTCGCGACGGAAGAAGTTGCCGGGGATTCTGCCCACAGAGGCGAATTTTTCCTGGTAGTCAACAGATAAAGGGAAAAAAGGCTGATTCTCTTTTGCTTCTTTATTGGATACAACTGTGGCCAGTAACATGGTATCACCCAGGCGAACCATAACTGAACCATTAGCCTGAGCAGCAAGCTTACCTGTCTCCAGGATCACTTCCCTGCCATCCGGGAGCTGAAAAGAATGGGTAATAGGAATTTGAGCACCCATATAATTTATTTTTATTTGTTAGAATCTGTTATTGAATAGTATATGACAAAACTGAGGCTATAATCGGATAGGCGGATGCGGGCTGGACATATCCAGTTCCTACAGCAAAATCATTTTAATTGAGAAAACGTATGCCTGTTACCGCAACAACAATCTTAAGATTGTTGCTTACTTCCTTATACCCAACTTGTCGATAATTTCACGATAGCGCTGAATATCTGATTCCATCAGATAGTGCAGTAAACGCTTTCGCTGACCTACCATGGTCAGGAGTGACCTCTTGCAGGAGTTGTCTTTCTTGTTGGTTTGCAGGTGTTTAGAAAGCTCATTGATCCTGAGTGTCATTAATGCAACCTGAGATTCAGTACTTCCAGAGTTAGCTGGTGAACCACCAAATTCATTGAAGAGATTGCTCTTCTTTTCTGTTGTTAGATAAATTGCCATTTCTTTTGACGCTTTAAATAAATGACGAATATTCGTTTAGATATTTTTTCGCGCGGCGAAGATACAGCTTTTGCTTTTATTTATTTAGCCGGTCTGGATTTTCCCCTTTTCCTTTTGTTTTGCTTCATTCCAAAGGAGATCCATTTCACCTAAACTCATATCTGTCAATGCTTTAGGTGCATTGGCCTCAATATATTCAAAACGCCTTTTAAACTTCCGGTTTACCTTTTCCAATGCGGTTTCCGGATCAATACCCTTGAAGCGGGCATAATTGATTAGAGAGAAAAGGATATCACCAAACTCATCTTCCTGCCTTGTTTTATCCTGATCCTGCGCCATTACCTCTTTAAATTCAGCTATCTCTTCCTCCACTTTTTGCCACACCTGCTGATCATTCTCCCATTCAAATCCAACCTGACGCGTTTTATCCTGCATCCGGTAAGCTTTGATCATTGCAGGTAAGGAATTTGGAACACCTGATAGAACTGATTTTTTGCCCTCAGTTTTTTTGATTGCTTCCCAGTTACGTTTCACTTCCTCCTCATCCTTCACTGTTACATTACCATATATGTGAGGATGTCTCCGAATGAGTTTTTCACATTGCTGTCCTATAAGCGATGCAATATCAAAGTGACCAAGTTCACTGCCCAATTTAGCATAGAACACAATGTGCAAAAGGACATCACCAAGCTCCTCTCCTATTTCTTTCCAGTCTTCCTTTATAATAGCATCGGCCAGTTCATAGGTTTCCTCTATAGTCAGATTACGCAGGGAATGAATATCCTGTTTGCGATCCCATGGACATTGCTCACGTAATTCATCCATGATCTGCAGCAATCGTTCAAAAGCCTGTAATCTTTCGTCCATAAGTGACTACTATTATTGAAGAGTTGACAAATGTATGATCTTACATAAAGGAACAGGAAAGGATATTAGTCCAGTAAGTGTCCCATCAAATCTCTCTTAATCCTGAGATAGCCCTCATTATCTTCTGTTGGCTCTACCA
>JALYSC010000067.1:0-570 GCA_030855005.1 Bacteroidota bacterium
CACTGTAAGTCTGTAGTTCATCGTGCGTGTTACTGACGGCAGTACTTCCCACATCGGTGAAATGTTTTGTGTCAGATCCTGGAGTCGTGGAAAATATCTTGAAGCGGAAGCAACAGGTAAGAAGCTTCTGAACATCGGTCCGTCTGTATCCGTTGAAACCGGAGGTTCGGTAGAAGTGCTTTCTAGATCGTATTGTTCCCAGCAATATGTTAGCGGATCTCCATCGGGATCTGATGCCACGCCGGTTAATACAAATGGAGTGGAAATTGGAATGGTGTAATTAGGAACATTGGATGCAACCGGTGCAGCATTTGTAAAGTTGATAAAGCCTTCACATGATGTGGATGCAAAATGATTTGTGATCTGCAGTACACTTCGTGCATGGAATAAAGCATCACTGTGAGGTTGGACATCCTGGTTGCCGCATATACCGGCATATGCCATAATGGTGGTGCCGCTGCCCGGCTCAAATGCTGAACTAGCAGATCGATTACCTCCTCCACAACTTCCGGCTGTACCATTAAAAGTGTGGCTTCCGCCAAATTGGTGACCTATTTCATGTGCCACATA
>JALYSC010000067.1:580-10229 GCA_030855005.1 Bacteroidota bacterium
ACATAGTCTATCGTAAATCCATCACCAACAGGATTAGAACTTCCTGTCACTCCCTGAGCTTTAGAACTTGTGTTGCATACCGAGCCAAGCACTGCAACACCTCCACCTCCGGTACTGAATACGTGACCAATATCATAGTTAGCTGATCCAATGACTGCTGTTACGTTAGTTTGATTTTCACCCAACATCGTGCTGCCGTTGTTATTGGTATATGGGTCAGAGCCGGGTGCATAATAGAAGAGAAGATGTGTATTGGCTACCAAAATAAGCCTGGCTGTTACATCCTGTTCATATACTTCATTGACACGATTAATAGCTGTTATAACTTGTGACATCACCAATGCTTGTTGTGATGATGAGGTTGCACCAAAAAAATTACTGTATTCACCTGTTGTGGCTAATGCAAGTCTGTAACTTCTAAACATGCAATCTCCAAAAGCTCTGCCGGATGATCCTGATGAATGAATATCAGGGTCATCTTCCACGCTACAAGTCCAGTGGCCAATTCTTGGTGAGTCTGATTTCCTATAGACAATCCTGTGTGATAAGTCATTGCGCTGGAATGGGTCTATATATGTCACCCCTTCAAGATCACGGATGACAGCACGGAATCCATTAGTGGTCCAGTCTGCATGCATCCTTCTGTAAGGATTTGAAATAGATACTCCTATAAAAGTTTTTATTTCTGGAAATAAGGCTGCCTCTTCAATTTCCATTATTTCGTACTCGACAATTTTGAATACATCCGATTCTCCATTTGCCAGTGCAACTGTAAGCAGTACCTGGCTTTGTTCTACGGGCGTCAGATATTCATCCGGGGCACTCCATAATACCTGTTTAATCGCAGCCACATCCAAAGTATAGGTGAGGTAGGCATCTGGAACGATATCGCGTATTCCCTGTGTCTGTATTGAAGGGGGATCTGCGACACTCCACGTTTGGCTAAAGCCACTAAAGGCAGCCGCTACCAACATGATGACCGATACGGTACGGGTGATCATATCAAATAAATTTATATTTAAAACTCGCTATATAATAAGGATCTGCAAATGTAATGACAAGCAAATAGAAATGATCTATCATTTCTGGGGGTTCATCAATTCCGTGTTGGGTGAAATACGGTAACAGAAGGGTTTTGTCGTCGATACAGATTTGTTTGTACTAACTCCGTTGCCGCAAAAGTAATCAAACAGTACGATGTACTACACTCTAAAACCTTGTCTCCAGGTAGTAAGGCAGCATAGCCCGCCATGTAGGCCAGTCATGTGTCATGTCCGGTCCCCAGACGTCCAGCTCATGCGGAATGCCCTTATAATTGAGCATCGCGGAAAATGTCCTTGATGCTTCAGGGCTTTCATAATCGCCTGATCCTGTCAGGATATGTACGTGGTTAGACCGTTGCAAGCGAGGCAAATAGAACTCATCATTGAGATGCTCAAGGTAATGCATCGGGCTGTTAAAATATACGTCTTCATCCCAATATCCATCAGTATAAGAGGTCAGGTCATAGACACCACTCATCGCGATAGTTCCCGCAAATAAATCGGGTCTGCGGAAATACATATTGGCTGCATGCAAAGCTCCCAGCGATGCTCCGCAGGTAATAATTCCCGTGCCCTCGCTCGTATTGGTCTTGATATAAGGAACGACTTCCCGTGCTACATACTGATTAAACTGCTGATGACGGATCGCCTTGTGCCGGGGATGCATTTTGGTGTTAAGCCAGCTTTCAGAATTGATACTATTGATAGAAAAAACCTTGACCTTACCGGCGTCGATGTACGGCTGGATGACATCCAGTAGCAGAAAGCGTTCGTATTCCAGGTAATCCGCAGCGGCGGTAGGAATCAGCAAAAGGGCAAATCCAAAATGACCATAGACGGCGATTTCCATATCTTTGTTGAGGGAGGGGCTAAACCATTTATCTAATACCCTTTGCATTCGGTTGGTTTTTTGTTTGCGTGAAGATATTCACGTTTTTGGATTTTGGATGCCGGTTTAAAGGACTTATGGTGAGCTGAGCTTGTCGATGTGTCGAATCCACTATGATTTTTAGCGCTAATTGCGCAGAGATATTTAAAAATGAATGAGCGCAGATTTGCCCAACATTTCTCATGCTTAAGCTAATGAACGTAATGTTGACCAAATGGTATTGATGATCCAATTTTCGAAAATTGTTGCTGCACAAATCAAACAAATCCATTTCCCCAGGATTTTTAAATGAACGTATGCGATAGCTACGGAATTTAAAAAACAGGGGACGTGTACGCAGTGCACAAGGGTGGAAGGAATTGTGAAGGTTGGTGAGCTGAAGCACATGGTTGCGTGTAGCAAGCCGAAGGACTAACTACAGACCTTTCACGGTTCACGACTCACGACTTTTTGCCTCCAAAAACATTCCCGGCGTTTTGAATACCCACGTTTCGCAGAAACGGCGAATGGAGAACGCAGGGACCGTTTACCCAGCACGGCGAAGGTAAACGAGGGCGCACCACTCACGACTCACGATTTTTTGCCTCCAAAGACATCTTGGATTTTGAAATAGCCCCGTTTCGCAGAAACAGCGAATGGAGACGTAGGGACCGTTTACCCAGCCCAGCAGAGGTAAACGAGGGCGCACCACTCACCACTCACCACTCACGGTTCACGATTCACGACTCACGTTTCCTACTTTTACCCCCTCACCAATCATCATCATCATCAAAACCGGTTTAAAAGTCCTCGCTCCCGCTTCTGTCTCCAATCTCGCTTGTGGATTTGATACCCTCGGTATGGCTATCGATGTCATATCAGATGAAATCATCGGTAACTGGTCTGCATCACCGGGAGTACGCATTATTGAACTGACAGGCTATAAGAAAGGTATTCCCATCGAAGCGGATAAAAACATTGCCGGCATTACCGCAACTGCTCTGTTAAAATATCTGGGAGAGGAAGGCCGTGGTCTGGAGTTGAAAATTCACAAATACATTCAGGGTGGAAGTGGCTTGGGAAGCAGTGCATCAAGTGCAACTGCAGCCGCTGTGCTGGTCAACGAAATGCTCGACCGTCCACTTGAAAAACGAGAATTAATTCCTTTCGCTATGGAAGGTGAAGTCCATGCCAGCGGGTCAAGGCATGGAGACAATATCGTGCCTGCAATGATTGGTGGTCTTGTGTTGATACGGAACATCGATACATTTGATTATCACAGAATTTATACTCCACCTGGTTTATTCATGGCAATCGTATTGCCTCATATTTCAATTCAAACAAAGACTGCACGCGACATTCTTCAACCTACCGTGCCCTTGCATGATATGGTTCTACAGGCAGCCAATCTTGGTTCTCTTGTCATCGGCATGCAGCAGGGAGATCTCGATCTTATCAGTCGATCACTGCAGGATCATGTAATCGAACATCAGCGCAAACACCTCATTCCTCTTTTTGATAATGTTAAAGAAAAAGCAATGGGGTTAGGCGCACTTGGATGTAGTATCAGCGGTGCCGGACCCGCAATTTTTGCTTTATGCGCAGAAAGATCGTTAGCTGAAAATGTTGCTGCCGGAATGAAAGCTGTGTACGATCAGCATGGTCTCGATGCTACATCCTACGTTGGAGGCATTCAGCATGAGGGTACAAAAATTGTGTAGAAAAGAAAAAGGTTTAGCTCAGAAGCTGGTTTGGTTGTGAATAAAAAATCCCCACTCACCGAGATCATTTCGGTTCATATTAAACTGAATGAGAAAGTTGTTATACAACAATACATTGAGCCCTGCGCCTGAGCCCCACAACCATCGATTAGCAAGTGGATTTGTATCTGTCGTAAATGGATCAATGACATAACCTGACTCTAGGTGCAATGATAAATACATACGCACAGCCAACCTTCGAAATTCATCTATGGGAACCAGGCGTCCGAATTTAATCTCAGTGTCTAAGAGCTTATACGAGAGTTGATATTTTCCCAGCAGAAAATCAAGTCCATCGATTACATACAACTCATATCCGCGCACAAATTTTTGTCCCGATCCAAGTGCTGAATACCTGTCATAGGATGGTTGTGATCTGCTTAAACTGTACCGTCCTATTCCACTGATGCGATGGATAAATTTATTTGAAATGGATTTATTCCACTCCATAGAGATAGCTGAGGTTAACTGGTTTTCATCATCCTGTTTTCCCCATCCTATTTTTTCAATTTCGAAAACTGCCTTCACGCCATCTGTAGGAAATATGCGCAGATCCCGATCATCATATTCATATGCATATCGTGCAATGAGTGCTGAACTTTTTGTTTCACCATTGCGGAAGTAGCGTGGATTATAATCACGAACAACTTCTTCATCCACTTTCATGGATTCATACGTCAATTCTAATTCCTGTCTTAGATAAAGTGTGGGTCTGTATTGAATTTTTACCTTTCCCCGATATTTTTCAAAGAGCTGCCGTTCATCAATTTTTACAAAGAGATCTTTGTTGAATGTAGTGTGGTAATTGACTTCTTTGTTTCCGCTGTGCAGAAATCCCATCGTCAGACCCAGGCTTTGGTTTTTGTTGAAATAAGGAAATCGGTATTCGATCTCCTGCTTGGAAGTATAGCCGACCTGAATCTGTGCCTTTAGTTTATCATTACGTCCTGTAAAATTGAGAAAGTCCAGCCGACCTCCGAGATTGAGGCGGGAGAGACTATGATTGTGTTCAGTCCACCATACATTGATGTTTCTGTCAGCAATATCAAGTATTGGGACCGCATAGATATACCACGACTCCCGGACTTCGACGACAATATCAATTTTATGTGTTTCGGTATTCCATTCTGATACATTGATCTCTACTTCATTGAAGATGCCCATGTTGAGCAGGTTATTTTTATTACGCTCTATGATTTCTCCCAGATCAGTTTGTACCAAAGAATCTCCAACTTCAAACGTAAGCTCGCGGAACACTGTAAGTTCTTTTGTCCGCTTTAATCCATAAATAGTGAGATGCTCCAGGACCACATGCTGTGCATCCAGGTGCAAACTGATCAGGATAAAACCTGCGAAAAACAATGAAAAACAAGTTTTTTGGAAATACATCAGACGTTGAGATAATGCAGGAAGGCATCATAATTTTCCTGCAGGCTCTCAAAATAACCTTCTTCTGAAAATGTAGCTTTGATAACATAGCCAAAGCGCAGTAGCGTTGCTTCGATATGCTGCGTGTCTAACTGGTTTGTTTTCAGTGTGACATAGATAAGTTGCGACTTATCGTCATGCGTTAGAAAGCTACTGAGGACGGTTGCGTTTTCGCTTTCGATAATCCTGGAGATTTCTGCCAGGCTGTACTGAGGCTTATCAATTTCCAGCACGATGATTCCACCCGGCTCGGTAAATGAAAAACTACGCGCATAAAACTGGATTAAATCTTCCAGTGTGATCAGCCCAAGATAATTATCCTGGTGATCTACTACCGGGATAGCACTGAGTTTATGATCTGCCATCACACCCATCACTTCAAAGAGGTGATCATCTCCGTGCGCGAAAGCACGGTTAAGACTCAGGTTATAGGAGCCGATGGGTTCTTCCAGTGGATTGATGGTCACATCATCCTCAGAAATGGTACCCAGGAGCTGTTCGTTATTGACTATCGGAAGATGTTTGATGTGGTAGACCTGCATATACGTCAATGCCTGCTCACCGGTGTCTGAGGTCCGGAGCGGGTGGATGAGTTGCGATATCAGGTCGTGGGCGATCATGTAATTAGGTAGTATACGTGTATAAGACGAAAGATTGTGCCAATAATGGCGTTGATTAGTAAATAATTAACGTGTCAGCTTCTTTTTTTCAATGATAAACTCCTGTTCGGAGAGTAATCCCCTGTCCCGCAACTCCGCCAAGCGTTTCAATTGCGCCAACAGCACATCATCTTGTGGAGTCTCTTCTTCACGAATTGGAGCCTGTGTCTTGTCATTTGCCAGCACCCCTGTCTTTATTCGATAACCGTTTTGTTGAAATTCTTCGAATCTGTCCTGGATTCGGACATATGCCAGGTCATCGTGAGTTTTGATCTTTTCAAAATCTGTAAATCCGAAACTTACAGCTTTATCCAGGTGTGCATAAGCTTTGTCAACCTGTTCTGTTAACGAATAGGCACAGGCAATGTTGAAATGAAGGCTGATGTCTTTTGGATGGATTTCAAGTCCTTTTTTAAAATCTTCGATGGCGCCTTCGAGATCGAACTCTTTATACTTTTTGATACCATTGATCTTATATGGATTTTGAATCTCCTTTCCTGTAGACTGTGTATTGCGGGGGTGTTGTTGGGCTCTTTCACGAGGAGTGGGTGGTGGGCCGTATTGAGAACGCTTGTTGCTAAAGCCCCCTCTTCCCTGATATTCCTTTGAGTTGTATTTAGCATTAAACTGCTGTTCGTCCATCATGAAAAACATAATGGCGTCGATCAGACCAAGTACAAATGATATCCCAAAGAACATTAGAAAAAAATACACAATCCCGAGTCCTACCTGACCGAGATAAAACCTGTGTATTCCTGCCCAACCCAGGAATAAAGCAAATAAACCCGCCGTTGTCTTATTTCTCATGTAGAGCCCTGTGCGCTGTTGGCTGTAATGATAAGGAATATTACCAAAGTTGGGATATACGAGTAGATTGAAAATGTGTGAATGCCGACTGACAGATCCGCTATTATGAAACTGTATACCTGCACGTCAGCATGGCAATATCATCCGGGTATGGCTGGGTCCCCCTGAACAAATCTAACTCCTGCATGAGTGATTCATTCAATTCATCTGCCGTATCATGCTTTGCTGCCCTCTTCAACGCATTGCTGATATAGTCATCATCAAAATAAACACCCATATCATTAGTTACATCCGTGAGTCCATCCGTGCAGGCGAAAATGGTCCCGGAGTGCGTAAGCTTTACTTGCCCCATCTTGATATCAGGTAAAGTTTCAAAAGCTCCAATGATGGTACATCCACTTTCAAGTCTTGTGGTTTTACCATTCTGCATCAGATAGGGAGGGAAATGTCCTGCGTTGATGTACTCCAGCGTATTGTTCCTAAGATTTAATTCGCCAATAAACAGGGTGATAAATCTGTCACTTCGAGTAATCCTGTACACCGCCTGGTTAAGAGCATAGACGAAAGTTTCAAGATCTCTGTATTGATAGATCAGACTTTGGAGGATGGCTTGAAAATTAGCCATCAGGATAGCTGCCGATACACCTTTGCCACTGATGTCCGCAATACAAAATGCAACTCGCCTATCATCATATTGAATGAAATCAAAATAATCTCCACCTACCGTAAAATGTGGTTTATAAAAACTGGCCATTTGAAAAAACTCACTTCGCGGCAGGTGCTCAGGGATTAGCATTTTTTGCACATGACTGGCAAGTTCCATATCACGTGCATAGCGTTCCTGTTCGATTTGTTTTTTAAACAATCGTTTGTTTTCAATCGCTACACCTATGATATTCGTGAATGTAGTGATGAACTGAATGCGCGTATAATCATCTGCATCCGGTTTGATTCCTCCAACTAATGCAAAAGCAATCGGAACTTTTTTATGATAGACAGGAATGATCAGGTCGAATCCCTGAAAAGGTGCGGGGTCTGATTTTGAGATTCTTTGTGTCTTGGTAAATTTTTGAAGTGCAGGTCCGATATCTTCATACACGGCCAATAGGTCCGCATTGAGATGAGTGACACACTGCCATTCATCATCATGGCGAAAAAATAGCGCCATGCGTTTGATGCCCATTTCCCATCCGATGAAGGATTTATACATATTGTATAATTCGGGAGCTGCGACATTATCATTAATGGCCTGGGTGATGGTCAGCAGACTATTGATCTGCAGCTGCTTAAGGCTGAGCTCTTGCTGAAGTTTTTCCATACTAAGTTGCCCGGTTTCGGTCATAAGGTATGCGGCGTTTCCCTGACAAGGTAGCTCAATTTTGCTATCTCCCGAGGCTGTAAAAAGGGTTTGTATTTTAACTGATTGTTAATACAAATCACCCTAATACTTTGTTTACAAACCCGTTA
Organism: Bacteroidota bacterium; assembly: GCA_030855005.1. Classification (GTDB taxonomy): domain Bacteria; phylum Bacteroidota; class Bacteroidia; order Chitinophagales; family Saprospiraceae; genus Opimibacter. The sequence goes on from JALYSC010000067.1 coordinate 8,613, forward strand.
CTCTATTATCAGAAACAGATGTTGCGGGGATTATAGATTATGTTTGTTATGTAACAACTTAGATATTGACTCTTGCTGACGATTGATAAATATATTATCCGCAAATATCTCAACACCTTTTTCTTTACCGCCCTGTTGTTTTCCATCATTGCGGTAACGATTGATTTTAGTGAGCACATCGAAAAGTTTATTGACAACAGAGTCAAGGGCCGGGAGATATTGCTTGACTATTATGTCAATTTTGTGCCTCACATCAACGGCCTGTTGTGGCCAATTTTTTCACTTATAGCTGTTGTTTTTTTTACTTCACGAATGGCGCGCGATACAGAGATCGTAGCCATTCTCAACTCAGGCATGAGCTATTATCGTTTTTTACGTCCTTATATTTTCTCTGCTTCGATCCTCGCCTTAATCTACCTGATTGGAAATCATTATGTGTTTCCCAATGGCAACAAAAAGAAACTTGCGTTCGAAAACACCTACATCTTTCCCGGTAACCTCCGAGTCAAGAGTAATAATATTCATCTTTTCATCGAACCTGAAACCAAAGTTTTTATTGGCGCATATCATCGCAATGATAGTTCAGGAACAGGATTTCGACTTGAAAAATATAATGACCTGCAACTTGTATATTTATTGAAAGCTCGTTCCTTCTCCTATCTGAAAGAAACAAAGCAGTGGCGTCTCAAAGATTACGAGATCCGACATTGGGCCGATGGCAAGGAACATTATATCTCAAAGCGAAACATGGAGCTTGATACTACTTTTGCGTTATATCCATCTGATTTTGTTTATTTCATTAATGACAAAGAGATGATGACGTCTAAAGAGTTGCTTGATTTTATTAAATACGAAAAGGAGCGTGGTGTAGGATCTTCCAAGCTGATGCGTTCTGAATTTCACAGGCGGTGGGCCGAACCTTTTTCCATCATCATCCTTTCAGTTATCGGAGCAAGTATAGCTTCACGCAAACAAAGGGGGGGGATGGGTCTTCACTTGGCCACTGGTGTTCTGCTTGGTGCATTATTTGTTTTCCTGACCAAGTTTGCGATTGCCTTTTCAACCAATCTCAATGTTCCGCCTATGTTAGCAATGTGGCTTCCTAATATAGTGTTTGGCTCGCTTGCATATTATCTGGTCCAGCGCGCACAGAAATAGGTTGACTGATAAATACCATCCGGCTACCTTACTTTTACCCGCCAACACAATCTCATGGTCGACCAGTGGATCCTGAAAATTTTACTTTCTCCTCTCGCACTCTTGTATGGACTGGGTGTGCTGATACACAACGGGCTGTATGCTTCGGGGCTCTTACGTGGTGTTTCATTTGGACTTCCCGTTATTAGTATTGGTAATCTCACAGTAGGTGGAACCGGAAAAACTCCACATACGGAGTATTTCGTTCGCCTGTTGCATGAATACCTTCGTATAGGAATTCTCAGCCGCGGGTATCGTCGTAAGTCGGCGGGTTATATTGAAGTGAGCCCTCAGGATGATGCTTCTCGTGTTGGAGATGAGCCATTACAGTTTAAAAGGAAGTTTCCTTATGTTAATGTTGCTGTTGCTGAAAGCAGGTCGCTTGCGTTGCCTCAATTATTACGCTCAGCACCTGATCTG
>JALYSC010000068.1:0-1854 GCA_030855005.1 Bacteroidota bacterium
TGGAATGCTTCTCTTGTATCATGCTTGTATGGTTGCAGATCGATGAGGCCATTGAAAAAATCAAAAACTTCTTTCAGGTTATCCACACCGAACACATCAAGTTGATTGACGATCGCAGCTTCGCGGACATTCGCGCGCGGAACGATGAGTCCTTCAAATTTTTCTTTACGCGCCAGTATTGCAATAGGAAGGATGCCGCGCATGGGACGCAACTGACCATCCAATGAAATCTCACCGACCATCATGAATTTATTCAGTCGTTCGTGGTCGATCATTCCTGTACTGGCGGCAATGGCTGTGGCGATGGGAAGGTCATAAGCTGACCCTTCTTTTCTGACATCGGCTGGTGCAAGGTTGACGACGAGTTTCACACCAGGCATCCGATATCCAATATTCTTGATGGCGGATTCCATACGTTGCCATCCTTCACGGATCGCATTGTCGGGTAGACCAACGAGATTGTACATACTCTGACCGGGACTGGCAGTGCCACCGGCATTGACTTCTACTTCAATGGTACGCGCGTCCACGCCGTGGACGGCCGCCGCATAGGTTTTAGCTAGCATCGTGTCTTTGTTTTTAACTGATAAATCGAAGGACCTGGCAGTCACCTCGTTGTTTTCAATCCTAATATAGGAAATTGGGATGAAACCGAACTATCCAAAGTTCGCTTGAAGGAAATTCAATTCAACTTTTACAAATTCAGTCCGGCTTTAAATACTCCTTGCAGCTCATCAGTTGAAGATGCAGTGTAGGTATACTAGAAATTACCATCTTAGTCAATCTTCTGCTCATTCGCTTTCGCCACAGCTATTGTGCCGTTCTGGAATGTAACCATCCAGCCTTTTTTCAGGTCCCTGGTCGGTGTACTTTTATCCTCTCTTTTATCCCGGTCTAGCCCCGCCATTTTTTCCTACGATTCCCTTGGTAATTTTAGATGGAAAAGGTAATATAGTGGCATGCGGATTGGATGAGCCCGGATTTGATCCACTCCAATGGGGATGGATGGTTTGTATTGATGCTGCAGGAACATTGCTTTGGGATCGAAATTATACTATCCAAGAAATACCCGGTGAATTCGGTGGTTTCTTTGGGGATATTAAAGAATCTAATGATGGGAAAATTTTGGTTTTAGGAAACATACATGACAAATATCCCTTGGAATCTGCAGTGGCAAGAGATAATGCTTGGTTAGTTAAAACTGAATTAAATGGATGTATTGAGACTCATGAGTACGAAGATTATACCTTCCTCACATCTGTGGATAAGGAGGATTTGGAACATGTAAAATTGAGTGTCTATCCAAACCCTTCTAATGATCAAATAAATATTGTGATGTCAATTGAGGATCAATACAGAATTGACGTATTTGATATTAGCGGAATGAATGTTTGGAATACAATTGGATATGGGGGAATTTTTTTCAATAGTGTTGAGAGATTTTGTCTCAGGTGTTTACATTGTTAGAATATCAAATAAAGTTGTGATCATTCAAAAGGAAATTATTGTTCTAAATAATAAATAATCTTCGCATGGGTTGTGGTCATTAGATTAAAACTCATTTCAAATTGATTGATAGTTTTGAGCAAATAAAGTTGACTTTAAACCTGATATAAAAGACCGTTAAAATGGATTTAGGCTAAATCCGAACCATCCAGCCTTTACGGGTATTCCAGGCGGTCAAGAAGATATCTTTTACCACTTTGCATAAACACTACTCCGCTCACAAGTAGAATAATATTTTATGCCCTGCATCAATAGTCCAGCATTCACTTTAAGACTTCCGTTTTACCTCTCTAATCTTCGCTAAAATTTTGCAAAGTGGACTCACATAAATATTGGTGGATAGTAATT
>JALYSC010000068.1:1864-10229 GCA_030855005.1 Bacteroidota bacterium
CAAGAATTCCCTTCCAAGATTCTTCCTGCTCAATCCCGCATGTGGACTCAGGTACGCTTAAATCTCTCATTCAAAACTCCAATCTCGCAGGAAGTGTATTTTTACCCTCTTTTAAAATACTCCACCCCCACCAGTATGTCCATTTTACGACTTGAAAATGTTACGAAACGCTACAAAGACCACGTGGCTGTTGATAATGTGAGCTTTGAAGTAGAGCCCGGTACCATCTTCGGCATGCTTGGCCCCAATGGCGCCGGCAAAACCTCCACCATACGCATTATCACCACCATTACCGGCCCGGATAGCGGACATGTCTATTTTCAAAATGAGATTCTCAACAAGAATCATCCTTCCCGCATGGGTTACCTCCCGGAGGAGCGTGGCCTGTATAAGAAAATGAAAGTAGGTGACCATCTTCTTTATCTCGCACAGTTAAAAGGTCTCTCCATTAAAGATGCAACAGTCAAATGCAAGTCGATGCTCGAACGTTTCGAAGCACTGGACTGGTGGAACAAAAAAGTAGAAGAACTTTCGAAAGGAATGCAGCAAAAAATTCAGTTCATTGCCACGATTGTGCATGATCCTGTACTGCTGATCCTTGACGAACCATTTACAGGTTTGGATCCAATCAATAGTAATATGATCCAGGATGAGATCTACAGATTACGCGATAAGGGAGTAACAATTATTTTTTCCACACACCGCATGGAACAGGTCGAAGAGATGTGCGAAAACATCATCCTCATCCATCGTGGCAAAAATATTTTGCAGGGTAATGTCAAAGAAATCCGCAATCAATACAAAGAACATTTATACAAAATTAATTACCAGGGTACTCTTCCGTCAAGCTTCAATGGCGGACTGGAACTGATCAAATCAGAAGATCATGCTGCGACTTTCAAACTCGGTGAAGGAAACACCCCAAATCATTTGTTGCAGCATTTAATACAGTCAGGATGCGAAATACATTCCTTCTCTGAGATATTACCCTCCATCAATGAAATATTTATTAGCCAGGTAAAAGGCATAGGTCATGAATAACAAGGTTTGGATTATAGCGCGCAGAGAATACCTGACCCGTGTACAACGGAAGTCATTTATCATCGTCACCTTGATGACGCCGATAGGAATTGCATTATTCTCCTTGTTGGTAGGATGGATGATGAATGAAGGATCAAAATCGGATCAACGGGTACTCATCCATGATGAAACCGGTATCATCAATAAGATGGCGGAGGAAGACAAGGATTTTCCATATGAGTTTTCTAAAAAGGATCTGGCTGTTTTAAAAGATGAGTTTGGTCAAATGGGTTATGATTTGCTTGTACATGTGCCAGCACTGAAAGACAGTACATCACATCGTCTGGAAGCATCCTATTACAGTAATGAAAAACCTTCTCTTGTAATGCTTGAATCAATCGAATCCACGCTTGGTGATAAGATTGAAACTTTTAGAATGCGCAAGTCTAACATCGATCAAAAATTGCTTGACTCATTTCGTGCAGATGTCAGTCTTGAAAATGGACGAATGGATCCCAGCAATCCTTCAGGTTCTGCGCAAGCCGGCAAACTCAATATTATCCTTGGAACAGCACTGGGAGGCATGATGGGATTTCTGATGTATCTCGTCATTTTCATTTATGGTACGATGGTGATGCGGAGCGTGATGGAAGAGAAGCTGAGCCGAATCGTAGAAGTCATGGTGAGCTCTGTGCGTCCCATTCAATTGATGATGGGAAAATTAATTGGTGTGGGTGGAGTAGGCCTCACGCAACTTGCATTATGGGCAGTATTAATTCCAATCTTTCTTACCGTGGTTGCTGCATTTCTCCCTGGAGCAGAAATGTCACAAATGAATGGCATGGGTAATGTTGCACAAGTCGATCAGGAATCTTTTGATGCGTTCTCTGCACGTCAGGTTATCGATGCGATCTTTAATCTCAAATGGTGGTTGATCCTGCCGGTGTTTATATTATTTTTTCTTGGAGGCTATTTTATTTATAGCTCCATGTTTGCCGCCATTGGCAGCGCAATCAATGAAGACATGGGTGAAGGACAGCAATTGATGTTGCCTATCGTGATCATTGTATTGATTGCGTTTTATATGCTCTTTCCGGTACTTTCCAATCCCAATGGAAACCTTGCGGTTTTTGCATCCTTGTTCCCATTATTCTCTCCCATCATCATGCCAGCGCGACTCGCTTTTGATCCACCTTGGTGGCAGATTGTCGCTTCAATAATTATCATGTTGTTGACGGTATGGTTTTTCATCTGGCTTACCAGCCGCATCTACCGGGTAGGTATTTTAATGTATGGTAAAAAAGCCACCATCCGTGAGATGATTAAATGGCTGAGGTATTCAGAGTAATAAAAAAAGCCACGTGTTTGCGTGGCTCTCTTGAAATTCGTTTTGAATGATGGATCAGTGGATAGGTTGCTTTAACACAGTTGTGGTTATCGCTTCATCCCAACGCTTGCCCTTCATTGCTTAAGAGGATGAATAAGTAAAGTCGGTTTGACACTTCAAAGGTGAATATTTAATTCGGAATTGTCTATTATTTGACAATTCCGGAATGTTAAAGTTCCCTGCGGATATCTTGTTCATCCCCAATTTAAGCGCCATACAGTTAGAATATGAATAGTTGGTTAGACACATATGATGTTGATACCGGATTATTAGATGCCAGATGCCGGTCTCGACACGCATTTTGAAATTTACTTGTAATCAATCCCCGAAATTTATAACTGGCATAAGTGATAGCAACGATTTATAGTAAAAGGTGACGCGACACGGTGCATCCAAAATCCGCAATCCAAAATCCGCAACCCCAAATCCGCAACCCCAAATCCAAAATCCAAAATCCCACATCCCAGATCAAACATACTCCCTCCTTCCCGGCGCAATCTTCATGACAAAAATGCAGTCCTCCTTTTCAAACTGCTCCCTCACGAGGTCACCGATTTGAGTCCATAGAAAGGACATTTCGCCGGTAATTAGCGTGCTCATCCCATTGGTTTCGACCGAAATCGAGGGGATTGCCTTAAGTTTTTTTAAGAAACCTAAAACAGAGTCGGGGTAATCCTTGTTGAGCGGATAGAGGCTCAACTCCATAGTTACCGTCATGCGAATGTTATTACTTGGTCTATGGAGGGAAGGTCTATCTTTAATCGCAAATCATCAATCATGAAATTTCTGGCAACTTTAGTCTCCTTCCTGCTCCTTTCCGGTCTTGTTAATGCTCAAACCTGGCTGTGGTCGTCCGATGTACTTCAACCTGGACAGGATGTGAAAATTTCTGTCAATGATATCGATATCCAGGAAGGCACTCATATCGTGAGCTACTATATGGATGGCCGCAATCTCATGAAGTCGGACATTAATTATTTCGCAGAAAATAGCACGCTGAAACTGATCCTAAAGGTTCCTGAAAATACAAACTGGCTGAGGATTGTCATCAAAGATGAATATGGCGAACCTATCAGCGCAGATGCACGCGATATCAACAATCCAAATGCACCTGTTGCTGCCAGCGCAATTGATTGTGCCAATGCGTCAGCCTATTATTCGAGCGTAATCGGTCTCGATCGCGATGAGGTTGCCCTTACAAAAATGTACAAGGATGCAGTAGCCGCCAATCCAAAATGGCTCGATGATCCTAATGTAGTAATGATGTATTATAACATGGCCAAAGCATCAAAAGGTGAAGAAGATCTAAAAAACATCAATTCACATATAACCACATATACAAAGTCCCCGGATAATCTATCGCAGGAAATGTTGATGTCAGCTATACGAATTGCAAAAATGAACGGCGATAGTGTTTCTGTCAAAGCTTTCCGCAAAGCTCTTGATTCAAAATATCCTCAGTCCTTAATGGCTCAGGAAGATCAGGTTGCCTTTTTTAGAAATGCTTCATCAATGGCAGACAAGATTATCCTTCGTGATAAATTTAAAGCCACCTACCCGGTCACTGATTTTAACAGAAACTTCTATGATCAGATGACCAGAACACTTGTAGATGAATGCATGAATAAATCTGAGTGGGAGAAAGCAGAAGCTTACATCCAGGAAATTATTGATCCTTCAACCAAATCCTCTGTTTGCAATAGTTATGCATGGACGCTGGTAGGAGAAGATCTGAATCAACCTTCAAGAAACATCGAATTGGCTGAGCGTCTTTCACTTTCTTCTATCGAGGCATTAACTCCTGACCTTAAAGCCCCTCCTACTTTTTCAGATTATGAATGGAAGAAGCAAGTCGCAGATAATAGAGCAGGATACGGAGACACTTATGCATTAGTTCTTTACAAACAAGGCAAGTATAAAGAAGCTGTTTCGCTTCAAGCCGTAGCAGTTAAGAATGCTCATTTTGAAGATTTTGAAATGAACGACCGTTACGCCACCTATTTATCTAAGGCAGGACAAAATGGAGAAGCGATATCTTTTTTGGAAAAAATGATATCGGACAGTAAAGCTACAGGGAGCATGAAAAATCTGCATGAAGAATTATGGACTGCCGCTAATCCAAATGATTCATACGACACGCATTTTAATGAACTTGAAGCCATAGCCCAGGCGAAACAATACGATGCAATCAAGAAACAGTGGCTTGATGAGCCTTCAGTTCCCTTCAAATTAAAAAATCTCGATGGTAAAGAAGTTACACTTGCTGACTACAAGGGTAAAGTGGTTGTTCTTGATTTCTGGGCAACGTGGTGTGGTCCTTGCAAGGCAAGTTTTCCTGGTATGAAAAATGCAGTGGAACACTATTCAACTGACAAGGATGTCGCCTTCCTATTTGTAGATACATGGGAGCAGGGCAATGATGTTCCCGGCAAGGTTGGGAAGTTTATTGGCGAAAATAAATATCCATTCCATGTTCTTCTCGATGATGGCATGGTGGTCGCGCAATACAAAGTTTCAGGCATCCCTACCAAATTTATTATTGATGGCAATCAAAAGATCCGTTTCCGCGCTGTCGGCTACTCAGGCAATAATGATTTGCTCGTAGAAGAACTTGTAACCATGATCGAGATGGCTAAAAAAGGAATCTAACAATTTCAGAAATTTCTTGGATGCCAGATAAAGGGATGCAAGATGCCAGACTCGTGATGCGGGATTTGGATTTTAGGAGTTTCCAATTACCTGAAGAAATAAAATACATTTTTAAGGTATGGAAATCTTAAAATTAATTTTTTATACATTTTGTAGCAGAATCGAAGAACGGTTAGTTAAGCACTGATTCTCTCACTCTCTCACTCTCTCACTCTCTCACTCTCTCACTCTCTCACTCTCTCACTCTCTCACTCTCTCACTCTCTGCAACTGCTTGGGAGACAAAAACACATCAGGATCCTGTCCTTCACCGATTGCGCTATTGACACGACACTTCTGGATTTCTGTCATCGGAATATTTTTGTACGCATGATGCGCGAGATAATATTTTGGAGTAGCATCATTTCTGAAACTTCCACTTGCAGGAGTTTTGCATTGAAGTTGAGTGGATGATTTATCAAGTTGTGCTTTTGTGATTATGGTGGGGTCATATTCCACTTTGACAACTTCTTTGCCATCCTGAAAGCCTGCTGTTGTTTTTACAACACCATTTAATTTTCCGAAATGTGCTTCACCTGTCCAGAAACAATACATGGCATAAGTCACAGATTGCAATCCTCTTTTTTCTGCACTTAATTCATCAGCTAATAATTGCAGATACGCAGGTGCTTTGCCACGTGATTTGATAAGCGCGCTCACCATAGTTTCTGCAAGGCCGGCGGCGGAATAATTTCCATTGAGCCGCGGTAATACATCGTTGCCCTTCTCATCGACAACACGTACTACTGGATTATTCCAGGCAGGTTCGTTGAATCGTTTGAGGACCTCCTCATCAGCTCCTCCTTTGTTATTGTATATAGCAAGCGGTATGAAATGTGTTTCGATGGCCTCCACGATTAATGGATTCGTGAGCACCTCACTTCCGTAAGTGCGACATGTGATGCATCCGGGTATCTCCTGGAATAAAATCAATACAGGTTTACATTCAGCTTTGCTTTTTGACTGAGCCTCTTCGTATGAACGCAGCCAATGTACGTCACCAAGCTCTACCGGATTGGAGGGGTTGCGCTCGAATAACTGTCCAAAGCATATCAGTAGGATTAAAATCATTATATAAAGCTACAACAGAAACACCTGATTGGGTTGGACCATGAGGATACAATTGGATGATTGCTCTCACCAAATGACGTTTGATACTTAAAAACTTTATCAACTGTTAAAACACCACCTAACATACTCTAAATCAGTATCATACAAGAGGTTTTAGATGACATTTTTATGCACTTTTCTTGAGCTCCATTTTCCATTTTTTACACCCCATAAAACCTGCATCTCGACTAAAAAACTCATATTTATCTCCAATCTCAACGCACCATGAAAATCATCAGCTGGAACGTCAACGGCGTCAGATCCGTCGCGAAAAAAGGCTTTGCCAAACAAATCGAATCCTGGAATGCCGATATGATTTGCCTGCAGGAAACGAAAGCACAAGTTGATGAGGTTAAGCAGGCATTACTAGATATCCAGGGGTATGAAGTGTACGCTTCCTCAGCGGTGAGGAAAGGATACTCAGGAACAAGCATTCTCTCTAAAAAAGCTCCAAAACGTATAGAGTATGGAATAGGTATCGAAGAGCATGATCAGGAAGGGCGGGTTATAACTGCGGAATTTGATGACTTTTATTTGCTCACAGCATATATACCCAATTCGGGAAGTGATTTGAGGCGATTGGAATATCGAGGGAAATGGGATCAGGATTTTATCATGTTTATCAACAATCTGCAGGCGAAAAAACCGGTCGTTGCCTGCGGCGATTTTAATGTCGCACATCAGCCCATTGATCTTGCGCGACCCAAGCAGAATTATAACAAAACTTCAGGCTATACACAGCAGGAGATCGATGGGATGACTACCTTACTGGCATCAGGCTTTACAGATACCTACAGACATTTGCGGCCTGCAGAAGCAGGATATAGCTGGTGGAGCGCACGTTTTGGCGCCCGGGAAAAAAATTTAGGCTGGAGAATTGACTATTTTATCGTGTCCAATTCTTTCCTTCCTTCGGTCGTTGATAGCTATATTATGCCCGCCGAAATGGGAAGCGACCATTGCCCTGTAGCATTAATCACCTCCTGAAAACAATATGATCAAGAAAGAATACACGAAAGGAGATCTCATTATCTTTTGGCAACCTGAACTCTGCATTCATTCTGCTGTTTGTTTCCATTCATTACCCGCAGTATTCAAACCACGGGAACGACCCTGGATTCAATTAGAAGGAGCAGATAATGCACAAATTGAAGCAACTGTGAAGGCGTGTCCTTCCGGTGCGATTTCACTAAAATCGATGACAACAACTGATCCTATATCTATCCATCCAACCGGTACGGATGCAATGAAAGTAACTATCATTCCAAATGGTCCTTCGAAAGTCTCCGGTCCCTGCCAGGTCGTCCTGGAGGATGGAACCATCCTTGAAAAACCAAATGGCGTTACAATATGCCGATGCGGACAATCATCTAATAAGCCCTTTTGTGACGGTAGTCATAAGACAAATGGCTTTATCGGATAAGCCGCGAGGGCAGGATTAAAAAAATCCTAAAATTTTTCTAAACACATTATATCTTTTTATAAAGTGTTTATATTGTGACAACCATTCTCATTGGACCATGACTGCATTGGCCTATTTCCTGAATCTGTGTGCCAGAATGGAAACCCTCCACCCCCATCTGCGCAAATCCACACTTCTGTCATCTCCTTCGATCGAATACAAGGGGCGAGCTTTTGCCATGATCCACGAAGACCGGATCGTCCTTAAACTTGATGGTGAGGAGCTCCCCGAATCGAGAGTCATCGGCTGGCAATATTATAAACCCGAAGGCCGCCCTGTCTATCTCCAACACTGGGTTGAGGTTCCTTATTATTATCACCACGACTGGGAAGACCTGGCAGAAAAGGCCCTGTATGGGTTAAAAGATATCCTCGGAGAGTAATCATCGTGAAATGTGAGTCGTGAAACGTCAGTTACTAGATAATCTTTAATCAACTGAAGTCAGTGTTCAGTATTCAGTGGTGAGTCAAGTTCTGTAAAGTCTCTTCGAAATTTATGACACCACATACACCAATCGCGAGTGCGGCTTGCGAGTGACTTACAATCCAGCTTCCAAGCATTCGACAAAGTTGATTTACAATGCAACATAGTAGGACGACGTCTGGTTGCCACTCACAACTCACAACTCACAACTCACAACTCACAACTCACCATTATTGACTGTACACCGCCCATGGTTCACCGTTCCATCCTGACGTA
>JALYSC010000456.1:0-2302 GCA_030855005.1 Bacteroidota bacterium
GTTCACAGCATCTTGTTTTCAGCGTGGAATCACTTTTGCTCACATTCCAACGACGGTAATGGCCATGACCGACGCTGCTATAGGTGGAAAAACAGGGGTCGATTTTAACAGCCTTAAAAATTATATCGGACTCATCCGGCAACCTGCATTTATCTGGATTGATCCCGTTTTTTTACACACGCTTCCTCACCTGGAAAGCATCTCAGGTCTGGCGGAAGTAATTAAGCATGCAATTATTGGTAATCCTGCGATTTTTCACCTGCTTGGTAAGTTTGATTCAATTGAAGAAATACAATGGGCTACACTGTTTGAAGAGAGCATTGCTGTCAAACTTCGCATCGCGGAAGCCGATACGAATGAGATAGGCCTCCGTAAAACCCTGAACTTTGGGCATACGATTGGTCATGCAATCGAAAGCCATTTTCTGGATTCCGAAGCCCCATTAACACATGGTCAAAGTATTACCCTGGGCATGCTTGCAGAAGCTAGGATGGCACAATTATTAAATCTTCTATCAGACAATGCCTTTCAGGATATCTGCAATTTAATTCTTCATTGGTTGGAGCCTATCCGCGTGACATTACCGACCTTTGAGATCCTGAAAACACTGATTGAAAAGGATAAGAAAAAAGGAAAAGCCGGCGTTGGTTATAGTTTGCCCACCGCTATAGGGTCTTGCCGGTGGGATGTGCAGGTGGAAGAAGCTACTGAGCGTGAAAGTATTCACTGGCTTACTACACAAGTACTTACACGATCTTAGCGTTTTTAGTCATGAACTTATCTCCGGGTTGTTGATTTTATCGATATGTCTAACACAGATTCTAAATTTTACCGGCAAAATCTGCGCATTTGGTATGCCGCATTCGCGCTGGTCATTGCTTCCATCCTATTTTTTGTTGTCTTATCCTTCCAGGGACTTCCTGACTTCAAGCAGCTTGAAAATCCTGATTTCGAGCTTGCTTCCCAGGTAATTGACATGAAAAGCAGAGAGATAGGCAGGTATTATACCCAAAACCGACTTCCTGTTGCCTATGATGATCTCAATCCTCACCTTGTCGATGCATTAATCGCAACAGAGGATGAGCGTTTCTTTTCACATTCTGGCGTGGACTTTCAGGCACTGAGCAGAGTAGTATTCGGCGTGATAACATTCAATACAAGTAAAGGAGGTGGCAGTACATTGACACAACAGCTCGCAAAACTTTTATTCGATCGTCCCAACTTCACTGAAATGGGTAAGGCTAAAAAAGCCTGGACACTGGTGATGACGAAATTTAAAGAATGGATCACTGCCGTCAAGATCGAAAGACAATATACCAAGCAGGAGATCCTGGCGATGTATCTCAATAAATTCAATTTTATCTATGGAGCATATGGCATAAGTGCGGCTTCTGAAATTTATTTTGGAAAAAATCAAAAAGATCTTAAAATTGAAGAGGCAGCGACACTGATAGGCATGCTTAAAAATCCTGCGTTGTTCAATCCGGTTCGCAGACCGGACACTGTCATCCAGCGAAGGATGATTGTTCTCAACCAGATGCGAGGAGAAAAATTTATTACTCGCGAACAGTACGATTCGCTAAGAGTTCTCCCACTTGATCTTTCCAATTTTAGCAAACAAAGTCACGTCACAGGGCCTGCTCCATATTTCAGAGCCGAATTGGCCAATTGGTTGAAAGAATTATTTGATCAGAAAGAATACCGAAAGTCAAATGGTGAGAAATATAATATATACAAAGACGGATTAAAAATATACACCACTATTGATCTTGATATGCAGATCATGGCCGAAGAAGAAATGTGGAAACACATGGCCAAAGTGCAGGAGAAGTACAATAAAGTTTGGTTGAAAAAAGATCCATGGACTTTTGAAGCAGATGATGCTCAAAAGAAAATCAGAAGTGAATCGTTAATGCACATGGTTCGTTCTACCAGCCGATATCAAAGCATGCGAGATACGCGATTAGGCATCATGCTGCGTAAGATCAATGAACAACATGAGTTAATGTTATCCGATTGGGATATCGATAATCTCATTCAGGAGCAGGATAAAGCAGGTAGGATAGCCCGCCTTGTGAAAGGAAAATTTATCAGCGTGGACAAAGGCAAAACTTATAAGAACATACTACAAGATCAAATGTGGTCTGAGCTGATGGCAGAGTATAAAAAATTTCAAAAACAAATCATGGTGGAAATGAAAAGGCCAGTCGACATGATGGTCTTTGAATACAACGCTGCAGGTGAGAAAAAAGCAAATATGTCCCCTCTGGATTCCATTAAATATCATCGTAAGTTTATGCAG
>JALYSC010000456.1:2312-3007 GCA_030855005.1 Bacteroidota bacterium
TCCGAAGACAGGTCAGGTAAAAGCCTGGATAGGCGGTATCAACAATAAATATTTCCAGTATGATCACACAGGATCCAGCAGACAGGTGGGTTCGACTTTTAAACCTTTTGTTTATGCGACTGCGATCACATTACAGGGCATTTCTCCCTGTTTTCCTGTTCGCGATCAACCTTATACTATCGCACCTGGTGATGGTAATTTTGGAGTGATATCACCGTGGACTCCCAAAAATGCAGATGGAAAATACACCGGCCGGTCCTTCACTTTATTTGAAGCCCTGAAGGACTCAAGGAATACAGTTTCTGTCTTCCTGATGCAACAGCTTGGCAATGTCAACGTGGTAAGGGGTCTTATTAATAACATGGGTATCGATAGTTCTATGCGACGGCCCGATGGTGAGTTTAGAGTTCCTAATCAACCATCTATTTGTCTCGGTGCAGCTGATCTTAGTGTCATGGAGATGACCGGAGCTTATTGCACATTCGCCAATAATGGAGTATTCGTGCGACCTTACTTTGTCACATCAATTGAAGATGCAAATGGTAAGGTCATATACCGTGCTATAAAAGAAGAACAAGTTGCTCTCCCGCCGAAAGCAAACGCAGTCATGGTTGAGATGCTCAAATATGCAGGTGCTTATGCGTTTCCTGGATTTAAAAGTGAAATCGGAGGTAAGACAGGAACCACTAATGATT
>JALYSC010000457.1:0-281 GCA_030855005.1 Bacteroidota bacterium
AATCCGGAGCTCCTGCATCAGCCATTTGATGACCAGTTTGCAATTCATCGTGACCATCTTCAATAACCCATCCAAAATTGGCTTCAAATATTTGAGCCTTTCCTTTGATCCTGAATGTAAGTGAATCAATGCGTATCACCTGTACATCTTTAAATCGTGCATTTCCATACACCGGATCAGTAGTAGTTGAGTCAATGACTTCTATGACATCCGTATTGACAATGGCAACTGTATCCTGACCTGGGTTTTCCACAGTTGTGTTAACTTTTGATGTACAGGAG
>JALYSC010000457.1:291-2984 GCA_030855005.1 Bacteroidota bacterium
GAATTAGAATCACAGGAATTAAATTTTTCATATTGTTTTTTTTATTAAAGTAAAACAGCAGATACATTACTGAGTTTATCAGAAATATAATTTCAAATCAGGTGGCGGAATCATCCTTTAGTATATACCCCAAACCAAACACAGTATGGATCATCTTTTTTTCAAATGGCTTATCCACTTTGTTGCGAAGGTAGTTAACATACACTTCCACCACATTGGAATTGGTTTCAAAATTGATGTCCCAGACTTTCTCCGCGATTTCAGCTTTGGAAATAACGCGTCCTTTATGGCGGATGAAATATTCCATTAATGCGAATTCCTTGGGAGTCAATTCAATCTTTTTGCCTTCCCTAATAAATTCTTTAGTAGGCAGGATCATTTCCATATCTCCAAAAATGAGGCTGGATTTGGAGGTCTGTCCATCATTACTTCTCCTGGAGAGTGCTTTTATCCGGGCGAGCAATTCCTTAAATTCATATGGTTTGGTCAGATAATCGTCAGCCCCCACTTCCAGTCCAATCACTTTGTCGTCTATGGCACTCAAAGCAGTCAACAGTAGGATCGGGGTTATATTGCCCTTAGACCTCAATAAGCGTGTCAATTCGATCCCGGTGATACCGGGAACTATGATGTCAGAAATGATAACATCATAGTTATTTTCCTGGGCCATACGGGCACCGGTAGTGCCATCGTAGGCAAATTCAACCTCTATTTGGTGCTCATTAAGACCCTGAAGCAGGGATTTGACCGCTTTGATCTCATCTTCGATTAACAGTACTCTCATAAGTATTAAGGGATTTTGTGATCCAAAAGCCTAAAAATCAGGGTTAAACATTAAATTCTTATGAAATTTTAACAAGTTCGGGGGGGTAATATCCTTTTCCTTCCTTTAACTTTGAGTTTATAAATCTAATGAGTAATCCCATCAAGCATAATTTGAATTCCTATGAATCTAATGAAACTCCTACTATTTTCATCGCTACTTACCATGGTGGCACTCTTTACACCCGGCTGTACTGAGGAAGACCAGGTATCTGAGCAAAAGCTTGTCGCCAACTATACTGCGGAGGCGTCGCTAAGATGGAACAACATGTTCCTCGAAATAGAAAGATATAGCGCTGGTTACCGTCCCGGTCCGGCACCACGTTCTCTCGGACTTATGGGTATAGCTTGCTATGAAGCTTGCGTAACCGGAATGCCTGATTACAACTCATTGGAAACTAAGTTTCCGGGATTGAACATCCCTAACGTAACAGAAGGTGCGGAATACCACTGGCCAACAGTGATTCATGCTATTTATACGACCATGATGCCAAGATTTTTCACAGACGATCAGACTGGCATTCCTCAGAGTGTAAGAAACTCCTGGAATGGCCTGGTCAATGAGCTGAACGTGAAATATGCCGGAGAAGCTGGAAATGAAGAAGTATTCAACCGCTCAAAAGCATACGGTGAGTCTGTTGGTATTGCTGTTTGGGATTGGTCTACCACTGACATTTATGGTGACAATGCATGGAGGAATCCATTTGGAAACTACAACACTAATGAAACGTATGTATGGCAAGACCACTACGATGGTCCCGGTGATTGGGAACCAACCGCTCCTGGACCAATGCGTCCTATGGGTCCATTCTATGGAAAATCTCGCCTGATGGTATTGAAGGAATCAGAGAGGACTTGTTATCCTCCTTCTTCTTACTATATGGATTACAGCGAAAACCCTAACTCTGAATACTATTCTCAGGCACTACAGGTATACTCCAAATTTGCAAATTTTGAATATCAAACAAAATGGATCGGTGAATTCTGGAGTGATGACCTGCTCAACCTGACTTTTAGCCCTGGCCCACGTTGGTTAGCAGTAGGTAATCAGGTGATCGCAAGTGAAGATAGTAATCTTGAAATTGCTCTTGAAGCTTATGCAAAGGTAGGCTTGGCAATAAGCGATGCTGCTGTAGCTGCGTGGCATTCAAAATACTACTATAATGTAGAGCGCCCCGATGTATACATAAGGAAATTCATTGATCCGGCTTTCAAATCAAGTCTGGACAATCCACTCACGGGCGACATCGGATTTACACCACCTTTCCCTGCGTATCCATCAGGTCACGCCACTATGGGTGCTGCCGGTGCTGAAGTTTTATCCAGTGTCTTCGGCTACAACCATGGTATGACTGACAACTGCCACTACGGACGTACAGACTTTGTAGGTACTCCTCGTGCCTTCTCCAGCTTTGAAGAGATGGCAGAAGAAAATGCATGGTCTCGTGTTCTTCTAGGTGTACATTTTAGAATGGACGCTGACGAAGGTGTTCGTTTCGGTCAATTTATCGGCCGTAAAGTGAATGCTTTACCCTGGAAAAAATAATCATTGTTTTGTAAAAATAAAAAAGAGGCTGTCGTCAAACGCAGCCTCTTTTTATTTATCACTCTATCTTTCATAGTCCACAGATATGCGACATTTTTTTTTAACATTCCTTCTATTCGCTGGTATCGAAATTTTCCCGGCATGTAAAAATGATAATACACCTGTCGAGATAGTAGGTCATTATGAAAATGGTAATGTCTCACGTAAACACACTTTAATCAACGGAAAAATGGAAGGTGTGATGACCGAATATCATAAAGACGGTTCTGTCAAATCAGAAATGCATTTCGAAAACGATGTACAGGTAGGTGTGGCAACGTTTTAT
>JALYSC010000458.1 GCA_030855005.1 Bacteroidota bacterium
TTCTTACACTCCGCTCACTACTGGAGCTTACTCATTACAAGTGACAGCAGCCTCTGGTGGGTATATAGATTATTTTTATAAAATTGCTTCAGGTGGATGTAATGCTACCGGATGGACATGTATTCTTGATATTAATGCGCCAGGAACCTTTCCGATTGGAACATTAACAGCAGGAACAACTTATTATATATTAGCAGATCCTGAAACAACGGGTTCATATAGTCATACATTTAATATCAACTGTGTTATTCCGGATCCATGCACATCGATTGTGACACTGGCTTGTAACACTGCCGTGACCGCTAACCTATCTGGAGGTGGAGCATGGAGTCCTGGATCCTGTGGATTTAGTACACCGGGACAGGAACGGGTATATTCCTTTACGCCTATTACCACAGGTGTACACAACCTACAGGTAAATTCTGCTTCAGGAGGTTTTGCAGATTATTTTTTTAAAGCTGCATCAGGTGGATGTAATGCCACGGGATGGACCTGTATTGGTAATGTGAATGCCCCAGTTACAAAAGTCATCGGAACACTCACAGCCGGCACACAATATTATATTCTTTTGGATGCTGAAGCTACGACAGCATTAACACAAAATTTTCAGGTTGTCTGTACAGGAGCGCCACCACCATGTGCAACAAATCCATCACCTGCCAATGGAGATATTTCTTGTCCAAATACACCCACGACATTATCATGGACAGCATCCCCAGGAGCTACCAGTTATGATATATATTTTGGAACAACGCCGGTGCCACCTTTTGTAAATAATATCCTTACGACATCATACAATGCCGGGACGCTGGCAGCAGGAACCTATTATTGGCAGGTCAGACCAAGAAATATGGATGGACCAGCAGGTGGCTGCACGATCTGGACTTTTACAAAGGCAGATAATACACCTCCCACCATAACCTGTCCACCGAATATAACTGTCAGCGCAACTCAAGGGTTATGTTCTGCAGTCACCACTTATGGCGCTATCTCAGCAACTGATAATTGTTCGGCACCAACTATCACACTCGTCAGTGGACTTGCAAGTGGATCATCATTTCCCGTAGGACTTACTGCAATAGTATATCGCGCAACTGATCAGGCAGGTAACAGCTCGACATGCTCCTTTACAGTCAGGGTGCTCGACACACAACCACCATCTATTTCTTGTCCGGCTTCTGTTACTGTACAATGTGCTTCAACTATTCCTGTACCTAACATAGCAGGAGTGGTAGCCTCAGATAATTGCGGTCCGCCAACGGTAGTTTTTGTGAGTGATGTCACGACAGGATTTGTGTGTACCAACCGATTTAATGTAACACGCACATACAGAGCAACCGATGCATCGGGCAATAGTTCGCAGTGTACGCAATCCATAGTGGTTTTTGATAATACTGCACCTTCCATCACATTCAGTCATCCATTATTGATGGGTGTGCCTAATGGAGGTACTATAGAAGTGCAGTGTTATGGCCAGGATCCAACGTGGGATCCTCCTGTCTTTAATCAGTCCAGTATCACAGCGACTGATAATTGCTCAGGCACACCTACCATAATATACACTGAAACACTGATAGATGAAGGTAATTGTACGGTGGATGGTTATATCAATTTATACAGGCTTCGATGGGTGATTACGGATGTATGTGGTAACAGTAGCTCAGCAAGCGTCCAACTCAAACTTGTTGATACAATTCCTCCTGTTTTATTCGGTGTGCCGGAAGATATAACAGTGAATTGCGATGAAGTACCTGCAGTTCCTGCAGCTGACGCCATTACTGCTTTAGATGAATGTTTGTTTGCATGCACTATAACTTTCGCAGAATCATCACCAACACCCGGCTGTCAGGATGGACAGGTGTTACAACGCAAATGGACAGCTACTGATGAGTGTGGCAACTCCACTGTTGCAATTCAATACCTAACTCTTGTAGATGAAAAAGGCCCCGAACTCTATCTCACTCTTCCGCAGTTACAGGGTATTGATGATGGTACCGTACTCGAGTACACATGTAATGAAGGTGGCATACCAGCTTTTTATAATCAATTAGGTACGCAGTCCGTATCCTTTGTTGCTGCATGTGGAGGGACGCCGTCCATTTCGATGGAACTTATCGAACATGAACCACGCAACTGTGAGTTCTTTGGTTATGTCGAGCAACGAGAATTTATCTGGACAGGAATCGATGCCTGTGGTAATGAATCCACTTTCACATTAACGGTACATCTTATCGACCATGAAGAACCTGTATTAATTAATGTTCCAGATTTGGCTTGTGATGGTGATCCATCTTTAGCAGAAGTGGAAGCAATCGATAACTGTGAAAATGGTAGTGTCCGGTATTGGGATGTGGTGATTCCAAATCCATGTGGTATTGGTAATGCGAAACGAAGAACTTACGAAGGGTTTGACCCATGTGGTAATATGGTTCGCGATACAACTATCCTGTTACCTCAGGATGATGTGGCACCACAAATGGAATTTGTCAATCCGGTCTTACAGGGATTAGGCCAGGGCCAAACTCTGATACTCGATTGTGCATCAAATGCTGGATATTTCGATCTCTTTAGTGAGGCTGACGTTAGTGTTACAGATGACTGTACGGAAGGCCTGACTATTTCTTATGATGAAAGATTACTGTCACTGGGTAACTGTACAACAGAAGAAGGTGTGCTTGCATCTCTTCAACTGGAATGGACCGCAACAGATATGTGTGGAAATCAATCCCAACTTGCTGTGCTGGTCAATATAATGGATCAAACACCTCCGGTAATGGAAAATTTCCGTGCTGAAGTTACTGTTGGATGTGGTGACGCCTTGCCTTCACTACAGGCATCTGATAACTGTGGTGAGGTAGTGATGACGACCAATGAAGTCGTAATACCTGGCGGTTGTGAAAATGAATATGATGTGGAGCGCACCATCGTAGTGAGTGACCCATGTGGCAATACTTTGTCAACAACACAAGTGGTGCATGTATGG
>JALYSC010000459.1 GCA_030855005.1 Bacteroidota bacterium
TTTTATCAGTTCGCTTGTATCCATCTGTATTATCCCTATGCTGCAATTACCAGCCGAAGTATCTCCAGTATTTCTTTTTAAAAAAAGTTTTGCTTTCCGTTACGGGCAACTTGCGGATATTATCTCCATATGTCATGCTGAAATCTGTCAGCATGACAGCGCCGGTTGCAGAAGGAATAATATGTGTATATCCTGCTGCGGTCAGCCATTTATTATATTCCGGATCCTGATCCATGTGCGGCAGTGATCTTGTGATCAATAGGTTACCTGCTGCTGCAAGATCCTGCGGTGTATTCAGCAGATCACTGGCAGTTAAAAAAAGATCATCTTTCTTTAGCCAAACAAAACTTTCACGTCGTATAGATCCCGGATTAATATATGTGATCACACCACTTATGTATTGATCTGCTTCATCAATAATTTCAATCCATCCTGATGAACGATGTATCAGTCTGCCTGATGAGCCGGGTTGGTTCATTGATGTCAGATGACTGATACCATCATTCCAACCCTTGTCAAGCCATGAACCAAGCCATGTCGAAAAATTTGGGCTCTCTAGTTCAGGATATACGAAGTCTAGAAATCCCATACTATTATCATAGTGACGTGTGGATAAGGGAAAGGTCTTCAAAATAGAAGCACTATATTCCTTTCCGTCAAGCACGGCTTTGTAGATAGATGCATCTTTCTGACGCATCTGTAATTTGATCGGTGCGCCTCCTGGATTTTGTATTATCGTATTCCAAATCGAACACGAACCATCGAGACAATATCCTTCAAACCTGGAATATTCACTATTACGTTTTGCAATCCCACTGACAATTCCATAATCCATTTTTTGTACGGACAGATACATCTCTGGGACAAGATCAACCTTAATCCATTCTGCGATCGGCTTAAAGTTTTTGATCTTAATTATCGAAGAAGGATAAGCTACAATATCAAATAACCTACTTTTATCTGCAGACATCCATTCGAGGTGTAATTGATCTGCTGAAATGGATCCATTCAGATATCCCGTCAATCTGTCATATTCATCCCGTTCCTGGAGCTGAAATAAATCTTTCTTCCCCCGATCTCCTAACAGGCGGTGAATACGCTGATCACTTTTATGGATCAATACACCTGCGATCTGAGCACTATCATATGCCAATATCAATGTGACAGGATGATAGTCTGCCAACACTCCTTCGAAAGTCTGCTGCCACTGAATACGACCCAGTTGAGACGCAATCCAAGGATCAATTCTGGTCTGAGCATCAAGCTTAAAGAATGAAATAAAAAATAATAAAAAGGTGAATATTTTCATGTTCTGGTATACCTATGGTACTTCAATACTGTTGAGGATCGTCTTGATGATATCGTCCTGACTAACATTTTCTGCCTCTGCTTCATAACTTAAACCAATCCGGTGGCGCATGACATCAGCACAAACCTGACGTACATCTTCGGGAATGACGTATCCTCTTCGTTTTATAAATGCCATTGCCTTGGATGCAATCACAAGATTAATACTCGCACGAGGTGAGGCACCATAGGAGATCAATGGTTTTATTTTACTCAATCCCGTTCCCTCCGGCTGACGTGTTGCGAATACTATGTCAAGAATATAATTTTCGATTTTCTCGTCCATGTATACCTTACGCACTGTCTTACGAGCTCGTAAAATATCTTCCGGAGAAACAACAGGTTGCAATTTTAAATTCGTTTCACCTGTAAGAGATCGATGCATGATCATCCTTTCTTCCTCACGTAAGGGATAGTCAATAATTACTTTCATCATAAATCGATCCACCTGAGCTTCCGGAAGATTATAAGTTCCTTCCTGCTCGATTGGATTTTGGGTCGCAAGTACCAGGAATGGTTCTTTTAATTTGAAAGTTTCACCCCCGATAGTTACCTGCCGTTCCTGCATTGCTTCCAGTAAAGCACTTTGCACTTTAGCTGGTGCCCTGTTAATTTCATCAGCAAGGATAAATTGGGCAAAGATGGGTCCCTGCCTTACACTAAATTGACTTGTGGAAGGATTGTATATCATTGTCCCGATGATATCTGCCGGAAGCAGGTCAGGAGTGAACTGGATACGACTAAATGAAGCATCGATACACGAAGCAAGAGTTTTGATGGAGAGTGTTTTTGCCAGTCCGGGCAATCCTTCCAACAACACATGGCCATCTGCCAATAATCCCAATAGCAGTCTGGAAATCATGTAAGACTGGCCCACAATGACACGACCACTGGCATCCAATATCTTATCGACGAAGGCACTATCGTTGTATATCTCCTGACTAAGTGCTTCAATATCTACACTGGCTTGCATGGCAATTGTATTTTTAACGGACTGTGAAAATAAACTCTAAGATGCATATACAAAGGAACCCATATTTAAACCACTTGTTAAGGTCATTTGATATATGTCAGGGACTGATCGTCATAAGCTTATGTATATTTATTTCCATACCACTACATTCTCAAACCCTCGAACCTGTCACTGCAATCCGCGAATTGAAGGACGGATATCTCGCAATAAGGTTTCCTGCTTACCAAGCCAAAATCGATACACTGGAATCCATGATACGGCAATCTGTTGATCCAGCCAAAAAAAACCGACTGGAGAAAGTCCTGCAGGAAGCTATCGAACAACGAGATGCGACCATCAAAGAGTATACAGAGGCTTTCAGAAATGAATACAAATTTTCGAAAGTGGTCTACTTTATGGACTATGAAGCCCGGAATATAAATACCACAACTTTCAAAACACTTGATGGTGCAAGTCTCTCTTATGAACAGCTCACTTTAAGCCCGGTCTATATCCTAAAATTTGAACGCACGGAAGAAAGTAAAATCGATGCTTTGGTAGTGTATGCTAATAACGGCAGAATAGTGCCAAAGCCCTTTCCAAATAATTTCACACGTGGTGGATTTAATTTCCTCTTCCTGAAATTGACGGAACGAACTGTGCCACAATCGAGAGTAAAGAC
>JALYSC010000069.1:0-2537 GCA_030855005.1 Bacteroidota bacterium
TAATCCTGTGTTCCCGTAATCCTGTGTTCCCGTAATCCTGTGTTCCCGTGATCCTGTGATCCCGTAATCCCGTGATCCCGTGATCCTGTGATCCCATGATCCTTATCATTGTATATCATAGTCAAGGATCAACCTCTCACTCCTCGGATGCGATTGACATGTGAGAACGTATCCCGCATCAATCTCATCCGGCTCCAGACCATAATGAATATCCATATGCACTTTGCCTTCCACGACTAATGCTTTGCATGTACTGCATACTCCGCCTTTGCACGAATAGGGAAGATCAAATCCTGCATTCAATGCAACATCCAGCACAGCTTGTCCGTGATAACGGATTTGAAAATCTGTTTCATGACCATCAGCACGGACTGTCACTTTTGATACACGGTCATCACCTGCATTGATGGTGGTTATTTTTTTGTCTTTGAATTCTACTATTGGTGCGGTACCGAATAATTCAAAACGGATCTGCTCTTCTTTCAGGCCTAAATTTTTCAAGCCTTCTTTGAGATTCAGGATCATATGTTCTGGTCCGCAGATGTAGGTGGCAGTGACTTCACGAATGTCAAACAGATGCTGGTCAAAGGCGGCACATTTCTCTGCATCGATTCGACCGGATATTAGATCGGAGCCTGTGATTTCTCGGGTGAGGAGATGATAGATCGAAAAGCGATCCATGTACTGATTCTTCAGTCCTTCCAGTTGATCACGGAAGATGATGTTATCGCTTGTTTTATTGTTATAAAAAAGCTTCGCTTGTCCTTTTGGGTAATTCTCCAGAAAGGATCTGATCAGTGAATAGACTGGTGTGATACCACTTCCTGCCGCAAAAAATAGCAGGAGTGCATCTTCGGGAAGATCTGTTGCCATGGAGAATTTTCCTTCCGGTGACATGACTTCAAATGTGTCGCCTGCTTTCAGGGTCCGGTTGACGTAGGTGGAGAACTTGCCTTCATATACTTCTTTCACGGCTATGACCAGGAAGGGGTCGCCGGGTATGGAGCAGATGGAATATGATTTTCGGATCTCTTCGCCATTCAGGATGGCCCTGCACGGGAGATATTGGCCTGGTGTGAAAGTAAAGGTGTCCGTAAGGGCTTCGGGGACTTCCAGCCAAACGGAGACGGCTTCTGGCGTCTCCCGCTGTACTTTGGCAACCTTGAGTGGATGGTATCGGCTCACGGTTGCAAAAATACGGAATACGAACGATTGTTCGTATGCGCCTTCTAACCCCCTACCCCTTGAAAGGGGGACCTTAGTTTTTCTTGGTGATTTGACATCAAAGTTCCCCTTTCAGGGGGTAGGGGTTAGGAGGATCAATGTTAGGCCTAGGCTTTGCCTACGCGACGCACTGAGCTGCATCAAAGTGTCTGAGTGTCTTCCAAACTCATTTTGGAGTAAAAGTCTTGTTAGTTTTTCAAATTTTAAACCTATCACTCCACATACATACTTTTCAAGTGTGCCCGATACACCTTTTTGATATTTGCCGGGACAGGCTGAATAATTCCAGATAAATTTTTAACAATAGGGGTATTATCAGAACGTAAATCATATTCAGCATCGGTGAGTTTGATAAGAATAGATTCCACAAGATCAGACAGACTTATATTTTTTTGTTGAGCATAAAGTTTGGCTTTTTTAATAACCTCATGTTCTATCTTCAATATCACTTTCGATTTCATTCTATTGAATATTCCTTTTTCAAAATATCCTGCAATACATTTTTCAATTCTTCAAGTTCCTGTGTCGCATTATAGATGCGTTCGAGCTTAATGCCATGATAGGCATGGATGATGAAATTTCTGAAAGACCTTGGTATATGCCATGGATATTTGTAACGATCTAACACCTCGGAATCTACATGCTTTATCGCCTCTCCGATGATCAGGAATTGATATTGAACTGCACTCTGAAGCTTGATGTCAGCCTGAAACTTTTCAAGGTCTTCCTGCTGCATAAAGGAATGAATGCTTGAAATGGCTTTCAATACATGCTCAACTCGCTCTTTGGAGGTGGGTTGCTTAACCA
The DNA here is from genome assembly GCA_030855005.1 of Bacteroidota bacterium. Lineage (GTDB taxonomy): Bacteria > Bacteroidota > Bacteroidia > Chitinophagales > Saprospiraceae > Opimibacter. The sequence goes on from JALYSC010000069.1 coordinate 2,032, forward strand.
TAGATTTTGATCATATCTTTTTCTGCGGTTCTCACCGCAAATGGAAGTAATGTGTCGTGCTCCACCAGGTCAATTATTCTACCAGTGACCTTGCTTAGCTGATGCTGTATGTCCCCTAAATCAAACATGGAGATTTTATGATCATTATGAAACCGGACCATGACATCTATGTCACTTACCGAAGTCATTTCTCTCCGCGCATATGAACCAAATAACCACGCTTCGGCGATTCTTGGATCTTTCTTAAAATAATTATGCACCAATTGGATGATCTCCTCACGTGAGGCTATTGGGGATTTCAAATAGGCGGTTTGTGATTCAGCCGCTCTCATGGCTTTTACGCCCAGATCATCATCACCATATTCATACAGGATTTTCTGACTGAGATATAACACCTGGAGGTCTTCGGGATTGGCTTCGTAGATCTCTGCAAATTTTATGATCATCTCCCTGGACAGTGGCCTCTGTCCACGTTCGATCTTACTCAGGATAGCCACATCCATGTC
>JALYSC010000069.1:2547-10107 GCA_030855005.1 Bacteroidota bacterium
TAAACGTTGACCTGTGGATAAATTTGACATAATTGTATTTGACAATATTTGTCAAAAATAAGGGGTTACGTTCTAAAATGCAAGTGGTAAGCGGGCACTTCGACAAGATTTTCGAGAAGTCTGAAACAAATACATCGTATAAGATTGCCCTTAATCGACTGATTTCTACCATCACGCTCAGCGACCCTATGATGTAGCAATAGATTATGCCATCATCTTGGTCATCTGGAAAATGTAAGACTATGTTCCATAAACTTACTAAGTGGGCTGAGCAGGATGAGCGCGTGGATAGCGGGAGTCGAAGTCCACGGCTGACAAGATCACATGGTCAGAAGAAAAGATTCAACAGTCATAACAGGTACAAGGGAGTTTTTGTAATCCCTGATATTTCTGGTCAAGAGGATGGGGATATTTTTTTGGACGGCGGCAATCGCATCTTCAAAATTGGTAAAGTCCAAAGCTAATGCCAGGGTAAGGAAGTATTTTGGGAAATAAATTGTTCTCTATTCAATGAACCTAAATTATGACGTAAGCTTTGTTCACTCAATGTGGAAGAAAATCCAATATGAGTATACTGGTAGCTCTTTCTTTAGGGTTGTATTTATTTTTATTACACTCCTCATTAGTAGGTCAGGATTTGGCCAGGTCGATTGTAATTCAGAGTATGGATTCATACATGAATTGCAGCAAAGATCCCATCACATTTTCTATAATGATAGTATCCGTTTTTCAAAACGCATTCGCTTATCAAAAAGGGATGCAATGGAAGCGCTCGAATACGGACGCCAGGTTTTGTTGACGAAGGATTGCAGCAACTATTCTATTATTGTTGATAGGATGATAGAGTTAGAAATGCAAATAGGAATTGTGGAAAAAGCAAGATTACTCGCCGAGACCCGCATCCATAAACTCTACCCGGATTTCATGGATTATAATGCGAATCCTGACATAGATCCGGAACATGTTTCTTGTTTAGCCTGGATGGCAGGCGAAAAAGGATCTGGAAATTTTTATGATGAAGTCCGGAAGAATAAAGGAATTCTGGGTACATGTGGAAGCCTTGATAATAGTATTCTTCTTAGTACGTCCAGGATCCTGAGAACGTATTATGGACCTATCTATGCATTCAGATATTTACAGCATTCTTATCTGGATATTAATATGATCCAAACAAAACAGAATCCACTTTACGGTGATATTTATGATGTATTGATTGAGAGTTGGTCAGTGTTTGAGCCTATAGATTTAATTCAGAATGACTTTGAAGCTGCTCCTGTAGATTCAGCTGTTTCGCAACTGGAGTATCCTGTTTCAGACGTTAAATATTTCATCAATGTGGGCAAAGTTCCCTTTTACTTTTACCCTGAGTATAATTATAAGAAAAGAGCAAATATGCATCCGGAAAATCCTGAAGAGGTTAAACAAAATTCACTCTTTTACAAGAGGCTGAAATGGCATGCTACATTAAATTAAAGTTCCAACTTCCTTTGTTCAATCTGGATAGAATAGAGAATCACTCTTTCTTCAATTCTTTTTTACAATGAATACGTATTCAATTTTTTATTTGGTCTTGACTGACTATTGCTTTATAAAGCTTCTGACAATTACATTGTGATCACCAGGTCTTATCGCAACCACATAAACCCCAGGTGCATATTCACTTACATCCAGAGTAGATTCGTAACCGGAATACATTAATTCTCCCACAGAATTGTAAATGAAAATATGATCAATGGGCTGATCCCGTCTTACTGATATATGATCAAATGTTGGATTTGGGTGAAGTGAAAAATTTTCAGATTTGACAATTTCCGTACCTACGCCCATGACCCAACAGCTATCATATTCAGGGCTATCATACACAAGTTCATCAAATTGATACAGGCATAATATTGCTGCTTCCGGTAAGTCAGTAGCACAAACCAGATATTGCCACAATCGTCCACGTATATTCCCTATGCCTTCTATCCAGGTATATTCATCCCCGCTAATTTCACACTGCAAGACCCATCTTTTTTTTGATTCGCCATTGAGCAGGATGATTGTATCTAGATCTTTCACAATCAGATTGATTTCAAACAAGGAAAGGTCTAAAAGAAATGTATCTCCTACCTCGAGGGTAAAATCGTACAGTACCTTTTCATCTTCAAAATTGTACCTGTAGACTTTATTGTTTTCGGTGCGGATGTATGTGTTCGTTCCTTCATATTCGTCAGAAGTGAATTCTTTAGTGCGCAGTACTTCAAAATATTCATTTCCGATAAAACTTGTTGCTTCTGATGATATTGTGTATTTGTGCGGATCGTTTTCGAACACCTCCGTCCAGACAGAATTTGAATCAAGGAATTCTGTTAATGGATTAAATGATAACTCCAGGTCTTGAGAATTGACATTATCGACTTTCAACAATGTAAAAGTAATTGCCGCAAGTAATTTTATTTTAAAATTTTAATTATAGCCAAGAAGGATATAAAGACCATTTGAATACCAACTAACCAACCCCATTCCTACATCTGGAGTCTGGCGTGGATTCGACACGCTCACCACAAGTCTGGCAGCCTCAAATCTGGCATCTAAAGCGAAGACTACGTTCGAACGAATGCTAAGATTCCACCCTGATTCTTAACCAATTCCCAATCTTTCAACTGACCCTTAAAATCATTTGCTTTCGCTGTACCTTTGCTCCCCTTTTTATCCCACCATGGCGCGAACAAAGAAACAAGTTGACCTCATACCCGACCAGGATGCCTGGATAGAGATCATTGGCGCCAAAGAACACAACCTCAAATCCATCGACCTGCGCATTCCGCGTGAAAAGCTGGTCGTCATCACCGGCATCAGTGGCAGCGGTAAATCTTCACTAGCTTTCGATACGATTTATGCCGAAGGTCAGCGTCGCTATCTGGAGACTTTCTCTGCATATGCGCGTCAATTTCTCGGTGGAATCGAGCGTCCTGATGTAGAAAAAATAGACGGTCTGAGCCCTGTCATCAGTATCGAACAAAAAACTTCCGGCTGGAATCCAAGATCTACTGTCGGTACGATCACTGAGATCTACGATTTTCTGCGCCTCCTCTATGCCCGCGCCGGCGAAGCCTACTCCTATGTCACAGGCGAAAAGATGGTCCAGTACACCGAAGACCAGATCCATCAAAGTGTCCTACAACAATACGCCAACGATAAGATCATTATCCTGGCCCCCGTCGTCCGTGGACGCAAAGGCCACTACCGCGAACTATTCGATCAGCTACGCAAACAGGGATATAATAAAGTGCGCGTAGATGGAGAGATACTTGACATCAGCCCCAAGATGCAGGTAGACCGCTACAAAACCCACGATATCGAGCTTGTCGTGGACCGGCTTTCTGTGCAGTCCGATAAGGAAGCACGTATCACCAGCAGCCTCTCGTCAGCATTGCGCATGGGCGAAGGCATGCTTATGGTCATGCGAGCTACAGAAGATACACCCCGGATGTACTCGCGTCAGCTTATGTGCCCCGTTTCCGGCATCTCGTATGAAGAGCCTTCTCCTAATTCCTTTTCATTCAATTCTCCATATGGCGCCTGCCCGACTTGCGGGGGTCTCGGCGAAGTCACTCAGGTAGACATGGATAAGGTGATCCCTGATCCATCGAAATCACTTAATGAACAGGGCATCACCCCTTTTGGCGAAGTACGTGACAACTACACCTTCAAGCAGCTCCGCCAGATTTCTAAGAAATACAAATTCACCTTCGCAACGCCAGTAGGAGAAATTCCTAAGGCTGCGATGGATATGATCCTACATGGTGGAAGTCCCGGAAGTACTTCTGTGCCTGATTATCTTCCGCATGATTTAGTTTTTGATTTGGGTGCTGAAGGGATCGTCAATATGCTCAGGCGCTGGTACGAAACCACCACGAGTGAAAAGATCCGCCAGTGGGCCGAAGATTTTATGACTGTTGATACCTGTCCTGACTGCGAAGGCTACCGTATCAAAAAAGAATCGCGCTTTTTCCGAATTGGCGGACTCCATATCGGCGAACTTTCTACCATGGACCTGGGAGATCTGCTCGAATGGTTTCATGCGATCGATCCAAAACTTTCTGCCAGGCAGAAGGCCATTGGACGTGATGTCATCAAGGAGATCAGCGATCGCCTTAGATTCCTGGTCAGTGTAGGGCTTCATTACCTGCAGCTCAACCGACCTACCAGGACGCTGTCTGGTGGTGAAACTCAGCGCACGCGTCTGGCTACCCAGATTGGTTCGCAGTTGACCGGCATCACATATATTCTCGATGAGCCGTCAATTGGCTTACATCAGCGGGACAATCAATTATTAATCAAGTCCCTCCGCGAACTGGCAGCCATCGGTAACTCCGTGCTGGTAGTGGAGCACGACAAAGACATCATGTTGGCGGCAGATTATCTCGTGGACTTGGGACCTGGTGCCGGGATTCATGGAGGACAAATTGTGGCGGCGGGTACACCAGAGGAAGTATTAAAATCTGGAAGCCTGACAGCACAATATCTCAATGGTGATAGGAAGATTGAATTACCTGCCGTCCGCCGCAAAGGCAACGGTAAAAAGATTATCCTCAAAGGGGCGACAGGTCATAATCTAAAGAATGTAACACTCGAGATTCCGCTTGGGACTTTTATCTGTGTGACTGGTGTGTCGGGAAGTGGCAAGTCCTCGCTGATCAATGAGACGCTTTATCCGATCCTTCGCCAGGAGTTTTATAATAGCCTGGAGCGACCGCTTCCGTATCAAAAGATCGAGGGCATCCATCATGTCGATAAGATCATTGAGGTGGATCAGTCTCCGATCGGACGTACGCCGAGATCTAATCCTGCAACTTATACAGGAGTCTTTACGGATATCCGCAGCCTTTTTTCAAACGTGCCTGAAGCTAAGATCCGTGGGTATAAACCCGGGCGATTTTCCTTTAATGTTAAAGGCGGCCGTTGTGAGACCTGCCAGGGATCAGGGATGCGGGTGATTGAGATGAATTTTCTGCCGGATGTGATGGTGGAATGTGAGACCTGCATGGGCAAACGGTATAACAGGGAGACGCTTGAGATTCATTATAAAACCAAGAGTATCAGTGATGTGCTGGAGATGACGGTGGAGCAGGGGGTGGAGTTTTTTGGCCCTGTGCCATCCATTTATCGCAAACTAAAGACGCTGGAAGAGGTAGGTCTTGGGTATATCACACTAGGCCAGCAGGCTACGACACTTTCGGGTGGGGAGGCACAGCGTGTCAAGCTGGCGGAGGAACTTGCTAAGCGTGATACCGGACAGACCGTATATATCCTGGATGAACCTACTACTGGGCTGCATTTTGAAGACATCCGATTCCTGCTGGATGTGATCCAGAGCCTGGTGGAGCGTGGTAATACGGCCATAGTGATCGAGCATCATATGGATGTGATCAAGGTGGCTGACTATATCATTGATGTAGGACTTAATGGGGGTAAGGATGGTGGTCGCATCATATGTGCAGGTACTCCGGAGGAGGTGGCACAGTGTGCGGAGAGTCATACCGGGTATTTTCTCCGGGATGAGCTATAGCTAAATCAATGATTTTGAGGGATTTGTGGGATGGGTCCACGCTGGGCCGGATGTAATCAGGTGTTGATTACATCCGGGCTTTTCGTTTCAGTGTGTGTTTAAAAAGAAGGGTGGTCGCATTGCTGGTCCTTCAATAACGACGGGCAGGAGCGACGAAGAGCCTGCCGGCGTGGTGTTACTGATGTGGGTTCGTGTCCGAAAGCGCATCAGGGCAAAAAAAAACCACCTACTGCTTATACACGAAGGGATCGATGCATAAGAAGAAGCAGGTGGTCATTGCATAACACCCAAAAAAGAACTAATGAATCTTTATATTGATCATCCTAACTTGTTCAGGATGAGGAATTTACGTTGATTAACAGCCCTCGTCATCAGTGCCAATAATACCAAGTAAGCGGAGAATAAAGTCAAATGCAGCCATTGTCGTTGAGTTGATTGTGACAGCAAATTTAACTTCACAAACACATGACCTCACTAACAAAAAGCACTATTTAGAAACAAGTATAATGGTAAATAAACAGTTACAATTATCACATAATCGCTTGTATATCAAACTTATGATATCCAATGATTAAAGAAAATAACTAATTTCTCTGTTACGATGTAAAGATGGGGAGGTTTAATTAAGAATTCAATAAAATAATTCCTTTGTATTTACAGCATGCAACTATGCATAAAAGCAAATTTATTATATATAATCTATTGATAATCAAATTTATAATTAGTCCTAATCATTGAAAAAATCTAACCTTTGTTTTGCCTATTTGGATGATACTTTGTAAAACGATTTTACTGAAAATCTATGAAAAACGATCTTAAATCCAAATGTATATGATATCATGAGTTGTTGATCCCATTAAACACTTGCTTTTTTTACACTAATTTTAAGTGCCTTTTTTTATAAATTTAACACTAAGCCACTGAATATCAGTGTTCTGTATTTAAACTTGTATATGGAAACCTTGCTTGAATTGTCCAAAATCAATTCCAATAACTCGAGGATAATCAACTCGCTTATACCTGAAGATCATAAAAGTCCATTAAGAAAGCTTAACCATATTCTTCAGAATACTAAATACGCTCTTGATGAATCTAAGGTGATGAATGAAATTTATGGAAAGAAGAATACTGCAGCTTTTGCTAGATTAAAATCGAGAATGAAAGACATATTGTTACGGGCAACCATTTTGCAAAATATTGGTTTGGAGAGCGCCGAATCTAGAATAAATGAGAGTTACAATCAATTTAGATATACGCTAGTTTCAAAAATTCTTAAGGATTTAAAAGCAGAAAGGTTAAGTGTGGACATTGCTGAAAAGGCATTAATCAAATCAATTAAATTTCAAACTACCGAAAATACAGTATTACTATTACGATCGTTGGTTCGTCATTATGGAGCAAGAGAATTCAATAAATATAAATTAAGCAAATACCTAAGCCTTCAAAAAAAATATCTTAAAATATTTGAGTGGGAAATCAAAGCTGAAAACTTTCACCTTGACCTCCAAAGAATTCAATTACACTCCCTTGCAGCGCCTGGTGTTTCGACAATTGAGAAAGCAAGATTATATGTCAAGGAAATAGAAAGTGTAAAAGACATTGCTTCAGTTAATTTCAATTTGAATAAATACAGAATTAAAGCGTCATTGCTAGAATATGAAAATGATTACAATTCTTTATTAAAATTATGTGAAGAATCACTAGTTAATTTTAGCATTCCTGAACTTAAGTCTGGAGTAATAATTCAGAATATTAATTTAAGTAAAATGTTGTCTTTAATTCAATTAGGAAGAAATGAAGATGCAGTAGTGATGGGACAAAAAGAATTGAGTAAAATTTCTTCTGGTTCATTAGGTTGGTATTTTCTAGCACATTACACACTTAAATCTATGATTTATCAATCGCAATATAGCAAAGCTATTTTTCTGATAAAACAAATGGTTGAAAATCAAAAATATTCTAAGTTGGGAGAAAACTATAAGGAATTATTTAATACTACATTAGGG
>JALYSC010000070.1:0-3935 GCA_030855005.1 Bacteroidota bacterium
GTCCAACTACCTATGCCGGTAAGGACATTCCCTCAGGCACTATAGATCTGGTCGATGGATCTAAAATCATTCTCGACAAAAATGCCTCAGTTGTTGTCGATCCATTCTCCAAAAAAATTCGAAAAGTTAATCTCAATGGAAAAGCTTACTTCGAAGTAGCCCCTGATCAAACAAAACCTTTCATTGTAGAATCCGGATCAACACTCACCGAAGTAGTTGGCACGGCTTTTACAATTAATGCATCCGATCAACTTACCAAAATTTTTGTGACAAACGGAAAGGTTATTTTTAAATCACTCGCGAAAGGAGTTGACGCAATTGCGCTAACCGCTGGCGAAGCCGCCCAATACAAAGACGGCAAAATAGAGCGAATTGTTAATCCATCTCCTAATTACAATGCCTGGCAGACCAATCAACTTAGTTTTGTCAATATGCCATTATCAGATGTTATTACTGATGTCGCTGATTATTTTAAGCGTGAGATTGTTATTGAGAATGAAGGATCAAAATACTGCCGTATCTCGATTGCACGATTTAAAGAACCTCAATTCGAATCAGTTCTGAAGGCCATAGCTCTCAGTATCGATGCCGAGTTTGTGTTGGAAGGAAATAAATGTATTATCCGTGGCGGTAGAAACTGCCAGTAACATTTATATTATAGCTTTTTCATAAATCCTGCAATTGCTTCTTTCAATCTACCTTTGACGTATGTCAGAGATTCATACAGATATTCTCATCATTGGTGCAGGACCAGTTGGATTATTTACCGTTTTTGAAGCCGGATTACATAAGATGAGATGCCATCTAATGGATGTATTACCTAATGTTGGTGGTCAGTTATCAGAAATATATCCAAAGAAACCCATTTACGATATCCCCGGATTTCCTTTCGTTTTGGCAGGAGATTTAATACAGCAGTTAATGGAACAAATTGCTCCGTTCAAACCAGGATTTACACTTGGTGAACGAGCAGATTCCATTCAGCAACTAGAAGATGGATCATTTATCGTAACCGGTCATGAGGGTACTATCATCAATACAAAGGTTATTGCCATTGCTGGGGGACTGGGATGCTTTGAACCACGCAAACCTGCGCTAGCTAACATTGATTTTTATGAACGTAAGGGGGTAGATTATTTTGTCATTCATCCGGAACATTATCATGGCAAAAAAATAATCATTGCAGGTGGCGGCGATTCTGCTTTAGACTGGACTAATGAACTTGCACCTTTTACAGAATCTACAACGCTAATTCACCGCAGTACAAGTTTTCGCGGAGCACCTGAGTCTGCAGATCGAATGTTTAAGTTAGTGCATGATAATAAAGTCAACCTGATCACAAATGCTCATGTTGTTGAATTGGAAGGTGATGAAAGACTTGAAGCCGTTATCGTTGAAGAAAATGGAAAGCGTGCGAGATTGGAGGTAGATTACTTTATTCCTCTGTTTGGACTTACACCAAAACTAGGACCGATAGCGGAGTGGGGGTTACAACTTGAAAAAAATGCCATTATTGTAGATCCGCTGGATTGCAGTACCAGTGTTCCTGGAATCTATGCGATAGGTGATATCAATACTTATCCTGGAAAATTAAAATTAATTCTCTGCGGATTTCATGAAGGTACGATGATGGTACAGGCAGCTTTTCACCGGATCTATCCGGATCAGAAATTATCATTCAAGTATACTACCGTAACAGGTATTGAAGGATTTAAAGAACCGGCTGGTTAACCACCTGTTTCCTGGCGAAGTTTTTTGATTTGGCTATCCCAGAGGCGCTTTAGATCATCGATTTCTTTTTCACCAGTAAAGTCTGTGATCTCGAGAACAGTTTCTTCGGTGACAGGGGAGAGATACATCCTGAATTCGAGGTATTCGAAACGAGGAGATCCTTCCCATCTAAAACGTAAACGTTCTTCTTCAATATCATCTACCACTTCTGCATTCTCGTCACTTCCGTTCCATGTAAATGTGTAGATATCATTATTGATATCAACACCATCACAAAACCATCTGACAAGACACGCAGGTGTGGTCAAAAATTTATAAAGGATTGCCGGAGAGGCTTTAAAAATATATTCTAAGTCGACTGGTATTCTTTTCATAGAAATGGGTGGATGGGCTTCATCCCAAGTCTGCCCTGATATGGACGGACGGCGTAAATAAAACAGAATTCCTGAATATATCAAACTATTGAACTTTTTTTCCTGAGGGGGCATTAGTTTGTTCATTCCTGAAAATCCCTTTCTTTTGCTGGCAGGAGTGCAGGATATTCGTATCACTTCGGTGACTAATGGATGCTTTTTGATCCAAAAATATTTTCGCCTGAGGACTTGAAATAGCGTACTTTTGCGCCTCTTTTGAAAGAGAATCTATAATCGGGAACCCTTTTTTGACGACATTTTTGTCCAGAACTTAATAATGTATATTGCTTCATGAGGCAGCTTAAGATAACAAAGTCCATTACCAACCGGGAAAGTCAATCCCTTGAAAAATACCTGCAGGAAATTGGCAAGGTGGACCTCCTAACCCCCGAAAAGGAAGTAGATCTGGCCAAAAAAATCAAACAAGGTGACCAGATTGCTCTTGAAACCCTAACCAAAGCAAACCTTAGGTTCGTGGTTTCTGTAGCCAAACAATATCAAAACCAGGGTCTATCCCTCAGTGATCTGATTAACGAAGGCAACCTTGGTTTGATCAAAGCTGCTCAGCGTTTCGATGAGACACGAGGTTTTAAATTCATTTCCTACGCCGTTTGGTGGATTCGTCAATCCATTCTACAGGCCTTAGCGGAACAATCACGTATCGTTCGTCTGCCTCTCAACAAAGTAGGATCACTTAACAAAATTAATCGCGCCTTCTCTCAACTCGAGCAGGAATTTGAACGTGAACCATCCTCTGAGGAGCTCGCTCATATCCTTGAAATATCTTCCGATGAGGTAGAAACTACATTAGGGGTTGCTGCACGTCACGTATCAATGGATGCACCGTTTGTTGATGGTGAGGATAACTCACTACTCGATGTACTTGAGAATCCAAATACACCGGGTACAGATGCAGGCCTTGAATATCTGGAATCGCTCCGTAAAGAAATCGATCGCTCACTTGGCACTTTGACTGATCGCCAGGCGGATGTAATCAAATTGTATTTTGGTATTGGTGTTGAACATCCATTATCACTGGAAGACATTGGTGATCGTTTTGGCCTAACACGTGAACGTGTGCGGCAGATCAAGGATAAGGCTATCAATAAATTAAGATCTGCCAGCCGCAGCAAACTCTTAAAACACTATCTGGGTGCATAAGCTTGAGAAGTAAATAAATAAAAAAGGCCATCCTGTGAAGAATGGCCTTTTTTATTTTTCAGACGGTAGATAATTAAATGCTAGTTCTTTTCAAGCTTCTCGAGATATTGAAGATTATCGATATCAAGGGCTTTAGCCAGCTTGCCGACTTTCTTCAGATCGATATTGCCAAGGAAGCTTAGCAAGGCGAAGTTTTTCTCACCGCCGACGATCATGAGCAGTTCTTCTACGATGTCACCGTTATCCTTCACCATGAATCGTACATTTTCCCCTTCGTCACGAGCTGTCAGTAGCAGTTCATAATCATTGGCGCTAATGGTCTTAATGGCTTCATTGTAAAACTTTAGAGCATCCTGTTCGGTATGAAGTATGCGTAAGCCTTTCATGCTTCGGATGACTTCCTGAACTTCAGGATCCATGTCTTCGATCTCGATTTTGGAGACCATATTGAACATCTTGGGGCTGATGTATACTGCACTGAAACGGGTATCGTCTACATACTTACTAAAGTATTTCATGATGGCATCTTGCTGCGCAGAGGCACTGATGGCAGTCATACTTATGACGAAAAAAGAAATAAGAAAAGATTTCATGATGTGTGGTTAAAGTATGAAAGTGATAAGTTCGTAT
>JALYSC010000070.1:3945-10052 GCA_030855005.1 Bacteroidota bacterium
ACTTAAACATCTCGGCATATTCGCCTGCTTTTTGAATATTGGCAAGAGCTTCACCCTGTGATTTATTGAGCTTCGAGGAGACGAAGGCAAGCGCCTGGCGTACTTCTTCATAAGCGGCATAAGGATCATCGTAAGTCTCTGCCATCTGTTGTGCCTGGGTTGCTTGCTGACTATATTTCCAGACCCCAAAAGCAGAGAAAACGAATATCATCACGGCTGCTGCACTTGCCATCCATCTGTATAAAGGGCGAACGGTGTGGCGCGATGAGTGTAATGTTTGTTTTAGATTATAAGCATCCACGTCATCAATACTGAGCATACTCTTTTCCTTGCGTGCTGCGGCGAGAAAAGCGAAGTATTGTGCTTCAGGTCCCTGTGATGTGGATTGCTCTTTCCTGAGTTGCTCTTCTTCCTGTAATGAAGTTTCGGCTTCCCAGTATTTTTCTATGAGTGATTTGTTCATGATTTATTTATGCTTGAAAAAGGCCAATCGTATTATTCTTGCTTAACATGCGCTGCATATGTTTGCGAGCTCTAAACAAGCTCACTTTTACATCATCGAGATGATAACCTGTCATCTGACAGATCTCATCATAACTCATCTGTTCGATTTCTCGCAGATGAAATACAGTACGTTGTTTTTCCGGTAGTTGGTCAATACAAGAGGTTAGTTGTTTCATCAGATCCGCATTTTCCATTTGCTTATCTGGTATCGGAGCCTGATCACTCAGACTGTAGGCTTCATCAATATTGACCATATTATCTTTCACTTTCCGGAGGACATCAAGGGATCGATTACGAGTCAATACCATCATCCATGCTTCCAGGTTTTCAATATGATCAGCTTCCTGGCGTTTCTGCCAGAGTTTGTACATGACATCCTGAACTACATCTTCAGCTACCTCAACATCCTTTACAAAGCGAAGTGCATATCGAAATAGCTTGTCCTTCATCTTGTAGAAGATAGCTTCGTACTGTTCAGCATTCATTTCGTAAGTATTGACGTGATGAAGATTTATATGTTACACCCGGGACCCTTCTACCCTCTTTTTTAACACTTTGCCCGTTTTTCAAGGTGAGTAGAAATAATGCAATTTAATTTTATAAAGTGCTTACTTTTAATTGATTATATATGTTGGATAGATACTTAGCGCTCTTTTCAGCTTTGCACACCATATTCTTTGCGTCGTCTGCGGCTCTGCACGACAGAACCTTATGAGATCACCTTTTTAATATTGCCCAGATCAATCCGAATCTTGTCCAGGTCAGAAACAAGAGATGTCAGATCAGTGGACTCTTGTTGTAAATGAGCGTCAAAGCGGGCAAACTGTTCATTCATACGTGTCTTAATACTCTCCACATACGAGTACAGCTCAAGTTTCAACTCCTGCTCCAGCCTGTCACGTCCTTTATCCATTTCTGTACGATATTGCTTCAACACCTTACCACGTTGTAATCCAAGCGTAATCCCGGCTACCAAAAATCCCAACGCAGTCAACACTCCACCAGTAATATCAAACACCATCCCCTGTGTTACTGCTGCAAGGATAATTCCCACTACTGCAATACCGCTACCTGCAGCCACATTGGTTCCAATTTTAGTATCCGTGTCCACTAGTCGACGTGTGGTGAAGTTTTCAGTTTTGTTGATGAATTGATCAAACGCATCCCGTAATTCTCTCAATACATTTTGCCTCCGTAATGCAATCTCTGAAAAGATCTCATGATCATAAGATAGGATCGTACTACTGTTGCGCAACTGCAGATCAATGGTGTGGGCCATCTGCTGAATACTTTCAGCAAGATCAAGTACACGATCATTGATCTTATCCTGCATGCCGGTTCCAAAATCTGTTTGCAACCTGACTTTAAAATCTTCCAGCCAAGATTTGAGTGATTGTGATTTTGAAAAAATAGACCCAATAGATCTTCGGAGTACTGGCAAGAACGAAATTGAATCACTCAATTCTTTTTCATACTTATCTGAAACTCTATCATAGGCACTCATTAGGTTTTCTACCAGTATATCACTTTGATGTTTGGCGCGCTGTCCGTGATCGGTTAATGTCCATTTAATGTCTTCTCTGAATTTTAAATCCAATTCAAGTTGTTGCTTGCGAAGATCAAGACCACTTTGAATCTTGCCAATAATTTGCAGTGTTGTATCCGATAAGCTGATTAATTTTTGCTTTTGCGCCCGACCACCTGTCACCTGATCAAGGATAAATTTTTTCAGCTGGTTAAATCCACTTTGTTCAGTTAAACCCTGTAATTCATCTTTCGCAGATACCGCAAAAATGATCGGATTTTTCACCCCTTTTTTCTCTGCATATTCAGTCAGTCCTTTCAGATTAATTTCAAGATCCGGTACATCCATTAAGTCTTTTTGTTGTAATACAAAGACGATCTTCTTGTGCCATTCTTCATGCATAAAATCAAAAAAGTCCCATGCTGATTGTCGGTAAGGATTTTTTGCTTCAAAAACGAAGATGATCAGATCTGCACCAGGAATAAATCTTTCTGTGATTTCCTGGTGATGCTGGATTATCGTATTAGTTCCTGGCGTATCAACAATTGCTATGTCTTTGAGAATCTCATTGGGTTGGAAGACGCGTTTCAGATAAGGACTTACTTCTTCAGTTCTAGCAATCTCCCCATACATAATCTGCTGGATAGTATCCGTCATTGGTGATGGGGCTACAGCACACAAATTAGGATCTCCCAACAGAGCATTGATGAATGAACTCTTACCTGCCTTGACTTCGCCGACAATGACAAACATGAAGGGCTCTTCGATTCTGTCACGAAGATCAGCAAGGATGCGGCCCGATTCTGCATGTGAGATCCGATGGGTGAATTGTTGCAGGCGCAGCAGCACGTGCTTTAATTCATTTTTTTGTTCCTGTATTTGCTGATCGATTACTGTCATGAGAGCGTTGGATATAATTGGATGGCATATTGGTCCAGGTATGCATCTGTGTCGGGACCTAAATGGCAGAGTACATCTAAGATACTGAGGTTTCCAAGAAAAGGTTTTCCAATCCTTTGTACCTGGTGATAACCAGGGATTTTTTCGAAAACAAGATCAGAAATTCCTGCGCCAAGCCCTTTCCTGTAATCATTATAATTTAGAGGATAGACAGGAATGAATTCACCTGTGATGGTATATTGGTAATTTCCACGAAGAAATGATTTAAGGGCTTCTAAGAGTATCATATTCAAATCCCATAGTTTGGATGGTTTTGCATTATAGATCTCTATCAAAGAGGTTTCGACTTCTTCGAAAAAGGCAGTTTTGCCATAAGCTGTCTGAATACTATGAAGATGGATTTTGTGCCAGGGCTCATCATAAGCTATCTCCACATCGCGAATTGGTTTTGCCTGATTCTTTCCTTTCCGAAGTGGAACGGATAACGACAAGGGAGTATCGCTTCCAATAATGGCAGTTTTGTTCCTCCAGGATTTTTTTTGATAGTGTTCGTAACCTTCAATTAATAGTTGCCCTGAATGTATCCAGTGGACAAAGTATTCAACAGAAGGTATATATTGGCATCCGGCAAGGAAAACAGACATTTCTCAGTTTCTACTTTACAAGTATAAGCCATGTCTCAGGATATTTTCTGGAAGAATTATTCAGCGCGATTTAAAACGTTCCCTTCGATGATTCCTCAGGATACTGATCCTGAGGTGAGGATCGTGATTTGCATTCCTGTTTTTGCTGAACCAAATGTTTTTACGACGCTAACATCAATTATCGATTGTGAACGTATTGAAAGCAGGATAGAAGTAATTATTCTGTTTAATAAAGGTGAATCCATAAGTTCTGATGATCTGAAGGTGCATCAACTATCGTGGACAGAAGTATTAAAATGGATGATCGATGATGTTGTACCTGGATTTATTATCTACCCTTTGTACGTCGATCAAATGCCTGATGGAAAAGGTGGGGTAGGGTGGGCAAGAAAAGTAGCCATGGATGAAGCGGCCCGCAGGCTGCAATCTGATGGAGTAATAGTGTGCCTGGATGCAGATTGTATTGTATCACCTAATTTTCTGGTGGAAATTGAAAAGTCCTTTAGGCAGGCAGCAACAATGGAAGCAGCATCAATCTATTATGAACATCCATTAGTTAATTTATCCTTTGAGGAAGATGAGGCAATTATTAATTATGAGTTGCATCTACGTTACCTGGTTCAGGCTCAACGATGGTCAGGCCATCCTTTTGCTTTTCACACAGTTGGATCCTCCATGGCAATCAGACGTAGAGGATATCTGTCGCAGGGCGGAATGAATACACGACAGGCAGGCGAGGATTTTTACCTACTCCAGAAATTTATTGAGACAGGTACTTTATTTGAGATTAACACAACAACAGTGTTTCCATCGTCACGAATATCGAGCCGGGTTCCTTTTGGAACAGGTCGCGCCATGCAACAACAGCTTGTCGAGAAAAATATTTGGCGTACCACCCACTTCAATATTTTCAAAGAAATAAAACCCTTATTTGATGCTATTGAAAGACTTAGACTGCTTTGTCTCGAACAAAAGGAGGCTTTAAATTTGAATCAACTTCAGTCAGAATGCAGCTTATCAAATAACCTTATGATTTACCTGGATCATATCAATTTTAAACAATCCATTCTTGAGATCAGCAGGCATACATCAGGCAATGCTTCATTTCGAAAGCGTTTTTTCCGATTTTTTAATGCCTTTCGCATGATTAAATATTCACATTACATGCGTGACTCCTTCTACCCCGATGTTGACGTTGAACAGGCGGTTAGTGACCTGTTAACATATAAGGGTTTTGATCCTGGAGGCAGAGCAAAAAAGGATCTCCTGATTTGGCTAAGAAAAATGGATCAGGAAGGCAGTGATTAACTTTAAGAAATACTATATGAAGATCTCAGTTTGCGCAAAATGAAAAGACGCTTCTATGAGTGCGTTTTCATCTGAATCTGACCCGTGAACAGCATTTTCACCAATATTCCTTGCATAAAGAGCGCGGATAGTTCCAGCTTCTGCTTTTGAAGGATCAGTAGCTCCAATCAGCGTTCTGAAATCTTCTACTGCATTCTCTTTTTGCAAAACGGCAGCCACAATAGGTCCTGAGGACATGAAGTCGCGCAATTCCCCGAAAAAGCCACGCTCCTTGTGAACGGCATAAAATTCAGCTGCTTTCTCAGGTGATAATTTGGTGTATTTCATTGCAATGATCTGAAAACCAGCCTTATTAATCTGGGCCAGGATGGCTCCAATATGTCCGGATTCGACTGCATCCGGTTTGATCATAGTAAATGTGATATTGCTTGTCATATATGAGGAATGTCTTTATTTTGTCCTAAAGGGCGGCAAATTTAACACATTTGTTAGTATGTAAATAAAATTAGACCTTTGCGCCCTGTTAAAAAATTGGGTAGCCCAAATTATGGACTCTTTGCAAAATCTTATTCGTCAGCCTTCGCGTGTTGTGATTGTCACACACAAGAACCCTGATGGAGATGCATTGGGCTCTACACTGGCTTTATCTGCTGTCCTTACCAGACTACTTCATAATGTCACAGTAGTACTTCCAAATGAATATCCACCGGTATTCAATTTCCTTTCGGGCATTGATAAGGTGGTTATTGGTGAAATGCGTCCGGACGAAGCAGTTATTGCTTTTGAAAAAGCTGATATTATCTTTTGCCTTGACTTCAATGCCCTGGATCGGATTGACCGCTTTGGACTTGATGTCATGGCTTCTAAAGCCACGAAAGTGCTCATCGATCATCATTTAGATCCGGAGCCTTTTGCTGATTATATTATCTCCAAGCCGGAAGCAAGTTCCACTGCCGAGCTGGTGTATGATTTTTTGATTGATATGGGATTGGAGCGATATATAGATACTCCCATAGCAGAAGCATTGTATACAGGTATATTGATGGACACTGGTTCATTCAGATATGCCACCAATGCGAGAGTATTTGAGATTGCCGCAGCCTTAAAACGTATCGGTATGGACGATTACATGTTGCAGATCCGTCTGTTTAACAGCATGACAGAAAAGCAATTAAAATTGATCGGACATTGCCTCGCTAATCGAATGGAACTCATGTCCGAATATC
>JALYSC010000460.1 GCA_030855005.1 Bacteroidota bacterium
GTCCAAGGGTGAATTAGTGTCAAAGTCCAAATTTTGAATACTAATATTTTCATTTCCCAAATACTCCTTCACAGCAATTTTAGTTTGTTCGTTAGAGTCATTTTCTCCCGTATTCCATGGGTCTGCACATTTGGTCTGATTCCAATAGAATAGAACTTTATTTTCCATTGATTCATCATTCTTATCGCACCCATAAAATGAGAATAAGATCGAAATACTAAATAAGACAAATATATTTTTCATAATGTTTTTTTTAAATGATGCATAACTTGTTTATAACCCTGATATAGTCAGGCTTATCCCCCCGAATTCCGTGGCATAAGCCTGATTTTTTCAGGGTTTAGCGAATATACTAATTTCATAGTGCCTCAGGCGCAACGAATGGTCCTCGGATCTAATGCAGTATACAAATTAATAAGGCTTCAGGACGCAGCAATCGATTAGTCGCACATTTTGAAACTTGTACCTCTTACTTCTAATTTCATACTTCCACTTCCTACTTTCACTTCCTACTTTCACTTCGTACTTTAGCCTGCTTTCACCACCAACTGATTCGTATCACCAAACTGCTCTTCAAGGATGATTTCTTTTCCTTTGCGGACCTGGTCCAGGACGCCCTGGTTGGCATGTCGAATAGTGATTAGATCAAGATTTTCTATGGATGTGATGTGAAATGAATTCTCTAAATTTTCGGAAAGCTTTTCAAGCTTATCGGATTCATTTTTGACACAGACCAGGAAACTAACTGCGGTGTTGCGCATCATGTTGACCTTAATGCGGTGGCTGGCGATGTGATCAAATATTTCACTGATATGCTCTTCGGCAACGAAGGAAAAATCTTTTGTGGCGATTTGTAATAATATCTGGTCTGACTCAATTACAACGATTGGAGGGAGAAAAGGTGATTCTGATCCTGAAATTTTTGTGCCGTATTGCGTTGGCTGATCGAAAGGTCTTACATAGAGTGGAATGTTTTTATTCTGCAATGGTTTGATCGTCTTGGGGTGAATGACTTTCGCTCCGTAGTACGTTATCTCTATCGCTTCATGATAGGATATTTCTTCCAGTCGAAGGACTTTTTCAAAACGCTTAGGATCACCTGTCATGATGCCGGGTACATCTTTCCAAATGGTCACGGATTCCGCATCAAGCGTGTAAGCAAGAATAGCTGCCGTGTAATCAGATCCTTCACGTCCCAGCGTAGTACTTTCATTATAAGGAGTAGATCCAATAAAGCCCTGTGTTATTATTATTCCATCCTCACTTAGAGCTTTTTTTACCATGGTATTCACTGCAATCTGAGTAGCATCCCATTGCACGCGAGCTTCCCTGTAAGCAGAGTCAGTTTTGATAAAGCTTCTTGCGTCCAGCCATTGGTGTGCAATCTGCTGATGAGTTAAGTAGGCACTCACAATTTTTGTAGATACAATTTCCCCAAACACAATAATCTGGTCATAGTGGTAATTGTAATCCGGATGAGGATCATCTTCCAATATCCATTCAAGTTCAACCCAAACATCATGAAGGTCATTAAGCAGTGGTTGTTCAGCTCCCTGCATCAACTCGACAGCAATTTTCTCATGATATTGCTTCAGCTTTTCTACCATGGCAGGTAAGTTTTCCGGCTGATTATAATGGGTACGGATCAGGTCTTCCAACCCATTGGTCGTCTTGCCCATAGCAGATATGACGATAGCCAGGGGCCGATGTTGTGTCATACGGATGATATCGGCTACATTCCTGATCGCTTCCGCATCTTTGACGGATGCGCCTCCGAACTTAAAAACCTGCATGTAAATGACTTGAGTTCAACATTGATGGGGATAATAAATCATGGTCCGAAAGTAGCCCAAAATCCAATATCATTATCTTCACCTGCAAATGAACTCGTTGAAATCAATTTGTGTCTATTGCGGCTCTTCCACTGGAACACAGCCCGTATACCGGGAAGACGCCATCCTGCTCGCGCACCTGCTTGCTGATAATAATATCCGGCTCATCAATGGAGGCGGTAGTATCGGTCTGATGGGAGTGATGGCTGATGCTATTCTTAACAAAGGTGGCACATGTACCGGCGTGATCCCGATGGGGCTGCAACAAAAGGAACTAGCACATAAGGGCATGTCTGAATTGATTGTCGTGGCTGACATGCATAGTCGTAAGTTAGCCATGGTCAATATGTCAGATGCATTTATCGCATTCCCTGGCGGATTTGGAACACTGGACGAATTATTTGAAACGCTGACCTGGGCGCAACTTCATCTGCATCATAAACCGATCATCGTTTATAATCCGGGTGGCTATTTCAATAATCTTTTACAACAAGCTGATGTGATGGTCAAAGAAGGCTTTTTGAACAAATCCTCCCGATCGTTGCTTATGTCTACTAACAAAATTGAAAATCTGCTGCCGATGCTGCAACAGTATAAAGTCGCACCCCTGGATAAATGGACCCCTTCACCGGACTAATACTATGAATCCAGAAAAGACACAACTTATACCACCAGGTAGTTTTGAAAACCATCAACATTGGTATCCCAAGGCATTAAATGCTGCGATCCATCCACTGATCAATTTTTTTCTCCATCTCGACAATCAACTGATCATCGACCGGTACTGCCACCTGCATCCGCAAGTAAAGGCAGCGAAGTTGAAAGAGATCATCAATTACCAGCCGCAATATTATTTCTGGTCAGGTGCTGATCTCATCAATGTGACCAATGCGAAAGGCAAGCGGCAGATGGTCATCATTGAAAATAATAGTTGTCCATCAGGTCAGAAATCGATGCCGTTGCCCTTGGATCACCAGGTCCAGGGTGGATACAGGGATCTGATTGAAAAGTCGTTTATTCCATGCTGTAATATTAAAAATTTGCCTACATCATCACCTGTGGCAGTGCTGTATGATAAAAACATCATGGAAAATAGCGGATATGCTGCATCCATGGCGGATGTATTAAAG
>JALYSC010000461.1 GCA_030855005.1 Bacteroidota bacterium
TACATACACCTTCCCGTTCTCAGATGACATTATGTTTTATTGGTTCTCTGGATTGGGTTCCAAATATAGAAGGACTGGAATGGTTTCTTTCAAATTGCTGGCCTTTAATTAATAAGAATTGGCCAGGGATCACCTTACATATTGCCGGACGAAATACTCCTAAGAATCTTTCTGAACTACGACTTCCGAACGTCATCATTCATGGAGAAGTGGACGATGCAACGGCTTTCATCAGCAGTCATTCAGTTATGATCGTACCTCTTTTTTCAGGTAGCGGCATGCGAGTTAAGATTGTGGAAGGAATGTTTTTAGGAAAAGCCGTGATTAGTACTTCGCTTGGAAAGGAAGGTATTGAAGGTGATCATATGACTGATCTTCTTATTGCAAATGACGTAGATGAATTTATAAAAGCAATTGGATTTTGTATCACTCATCCCAAGGAAGTGATTAATATAGGGGTTCGCGCCAAAGAGAAAGCAATTCTACAATTTAACAGCAAAGCAGCCGGGCAACAAATCCTTCAGATTTATCAGGCATTACTCACCTACAAAAAAGAAGAAGCCAGGCATTCCACACCTGATTCGATTTCTGCTTAATCCAAATCCCGCGTGCGTATAGCTTTTGTCACATCCCGATTTCCTTATCCGGTTGAAAAAGGAGATAAGCTCAGGGCATTTTATCAGATTAGGCATCTGAGCGAAATGCATGAGATACATCTGGTTTCACTTTCGCATAAAGCTATCAGTCAGGAAGACCTGGATGCCATGTCCCCCTATTGTAAATCAGTACGTGTCTTTCGGATCAACTTATTGTTGCTTCCGGTCCAAATTATCCTGGGATGGATTGAAGGGTTGCCCATACAGGTTAGCTATTTTCTAGACCGTACGCTTAAACGCAAAGTGCAATATCATATCATTCATATTGAGCCTGATCATGTGATCTGTCAGTTGATCCGAGCGGCACCTTATGTCAGAGCTTTGCCTTTCACCAAGACATTGGACTATATGGATGTCTTTTCAGAAGGCATGCGACAATTGTCCAGCAAACATAAATTGTTTGGATTTTTCTTTCGTTGGGAAGCTGAACGACTTTCTGCATTTGAGCGAACGATCTATAAAGACTTCGATCATCATATGATAATCTCCGAACAGGAACGTCAACGATTGAAGCTCCCTTCCAAAGAGATGATCGCTGTGATACCTAATGGTGTCGATGATTCCTTTGTGATCAGCACATCAGATCATATCCCTCAATACGACTTGGTATTCGTTGGTAATCTTGGATATGGTCCTAATAAATCAGCCGTTGACTTTTTAGTTCATGAATTATTGCCCGCTTTAAAAAAGAAGAGAAGAAACTTGAGCATATTGATAGCCGGTGCACGTCCCTCTGCTGGAATTCGTCAATTGCATAGGCCTCCTGAGGTTATCATTAAAGGTTGGATACCTGATATTCGGGATGCATACCGCGATGGCCGTATCTTTGTTGCACCTATGTTTTCCGGATTAGGCTTGCAGAATAAAATATTAGAAGCCATGTCCATGGGTGTGCCTTGCGTTACGACCTCTATGGTGAATAATGCGATTGGCGCAAAGGAAGGAGAGCAAATATTAGTTGCTGATACAATAGAAACAATGGTAAATCACATTGAATCTTTATTGGATCATCCTGATCAATATCATCGGATTGCAACCAATGCTCGCGCACTTATTGCTGCCGAGTACCGGTGGCAGGATCAGGTGAAAAAGGTGGAAGAGTTAATAGTTTCAAAAAACGCATATCTGTATAAATGAAAAGTGCTGAAATGGATGTTCTTGATTCACCTTCGCAACTGGATTCGATCGCAGATGCGATTGCTGATATCCGGGCCGGAAAAATAATCATTGTGGTGGACGATGAAGACCGGGAGAACGAAGGAGATTTTATCTGTGCTGCAGAATGTGTTACGCCTGAGATTATCAATTTTATGGCAACGCATGGCCGCGGTCTCATCTGCGCACCATTGGATGAGAAGAGAGTAGAGGAATTAAAACTGCAGATGATGGTGCGTGATAATACAGCCCTTCATGAAACTGCATTTACAGTATCTATTGATTTAATCGGTCACGGATGTACCACGGGCATTTCTGCACATGACCGGTCTACAGGAATCAAAGCGCTTATTGATCCTAATATCAAAGCTGAGGACTACGCACGTCCGGGACATATTTTCCCTCTTCGTGCAAAGACAGGTGGAGTATTGCGACGTAGTGGTCACACTGAAGCAGCAATTGATTTAGCACGCCTTGCCGGGTTTTATCCGGCTGGAGTTCTGGTAGAAATTCTTAATCAGGACGGAACCATGGCAAGAATTCCGCAGCTTATTGAAATCGCTCTAAAGAATGAATTAAAAATCATTTCCATTCAGGATCTGATTAAATATAGAATGGAACAAGAACGCATCATAGAGCGTCTCACTTCATATCTTATTGATTCCAAATACGGACCGTGGCAGGTCATTCCTTATAGACAACTTACTTCGGATGAAATTCATCTCGCTCTCATCAAAGGTCATCCTGAGAAAGGAGACTCGGCGCTTGTGCGGGTGCATAGTATGTCAAGAACAGGCGACCTTCTTGGATTTATTTTTGGCGAAACCGGTAAAGAGATCAACAATGCACTTGCTACAATAGAAGCAAAAGGCAGTGGAGTGTTTTTGTTGATGCGGCATCATGATGCACCGGACAATGTGCTAGATGTGCTGCGGTCGTATATGAATGAAGAGGATCCTGCATCCATGCATCAGCAACGTGATATAGGAGTAGGTGCACAGATATTGCGTGATCTCGGACTTACCAAAATGAGATTGATGACAAATCATCCGGTACCGCGCGTAGGATTAATTGGGTTTGGATTGGAGATCGTTGAAAATATCCGAATCTGATCTCCTTTAAAAATGTTCAATTAAGATTTAGAAGGAAGG
>JALYSC010000071.1:0-2050 GCA_030855005.1 Bacteroidota bacterium
GGATGGATCTCCGGTGACACTTCCTTCTCAGGACATGGTACTTGGACTTTATTATCTGACGAAAGAAAAAAGATCCGAGAACGGTACCAAGGTGATGGGTGAAGGCCGCAGATTCTATAGTTCAGAAGAAGTGGTGATTGCGCACAATGAAGGCAAACTTGACCTTCATGCTATGATCAATGTGAAAGTCCGCACTGAGGATGAAAATGGCAATTTTGTATTCAAGAGTATTGAAACATCTTGTGGCCGTGTTCTCTTCAATGAAGTAGCTCCTGATAGTGTACCATTCATCAATATTCTCCTTACTAAGAAAAATCTTAGAAAGGTAATTGGTGATATTTTGATCCGAACTAATTTCCCACGGACTGCACAGTTCCTTGATGATATCAAAGAACTTGGATTTATGTGGGCGTTCAGAGCCGGCTTATCCTTCAAACTTGGAGACCTTATTACGCCTTCTATTAAAGAAGAAACGCTTAAGGCTGCACAGGATGATGTAGATGAAGTGAATGCTAACTACAACATGGGTTTGATCACAGAGAACGAACGTTACAATCAGACTATTGATAAATGGACATACGCGGATAACAAGATCACAGAATCACTGATGAAGGAGTTGTCTGTACATGATCAGGGATTCAACTCTGTCTTCATGATGCTTGACTCCGGAGCGAGAGGTTCCAAGAATCAGATTAAGCAGTTGTGCGGATTGAGAGGGTTGATGGCCAAGCCAAGAAAATCAGGGGATACAGGAAGAGCGGTTATTGAAAACCCTATCCTTTCTAACTTCCTTGATGGATTGAGCGTACAGGAATACTTTATCTCTACACACGGTGCTCGTAAGGGTCTTGCGGATACAGCTCTCAAGACAGCGGACGCAGGTTACCTGACACGTCGTCTTGTGGATGTTGCTCAGGATGTAGTTGTCATGGAAGAAGATTGCGAAACACTTCGTGGCATTGAAACACAGGCGCTGAAGGATAATGAGAAAGTGATTGAAAGCCTTGCTTCAAGAATCCAGGGTCGCTATTCACTGCATGAAATCGTCAATCCAATAACAAATGAAACTATTGTTGGAGCAGCAGACTACATTACTGATTCACTTGCAGCCAAAGTAGAAGAAATTGGAATTGAAAAAGTAACAATCCGTTCAGTACTTACCTGCGAAAGCAAGCGAGGAACATGTGCGAAATGTTATGGTAAAAATCTTGCTACCGGTCGCATCGCTGAAATGGGTGATGCAGTTGGTATCATCTCTGCACAGAGCATCGGTGAGCCGGGTACACAGTTGACACTTCGTACATTCCACGTTGGGGGTATTGCATCGCTTTCCAAGAAAGAGTCTGAGCTGATCTCTAAGTTTGATGGTACGATTGAGTTTGAAGACATACGTACTGTAGAGTCTACAAATGAAGAAGGAGTTCGCGAAGTTGTAATAATCTCACGTTCAGGTGAAATTAAAGTCACAGATCCTGAGAATCAACGTGTGTACACCAACCATCACATTCCTTACGGAGCTAAATTGATGGTGAAGGACAAACAGAAGATCCGTCGCGGAGAAATGATTTGCCACTGGGATATCTTCAACGCCGTAATCATCTCTGAGTTTGCAGGTATCATCAAATACGATTCAATTGAAGAGGGCGTAACGTTCAGAACTGAGCGTGATGACCAGACAGGATATGAGGAGAAAGTAGTCATTGAATCAAAGAATAAGAAGAAAATTCCTTTGCTCAGTATTGTTACAAAGGATGGAGAAGAACTTCGTAACTATAACTTGCCGGTGGGATCATACATCAGTGTATCTGATGGTGAAGAAATTGTTGCAGGTAAAGTAATCGGTAAGATTCCTCGAAAGACAAGTCAGATCCAGGATATCACGGGTGGTCTGCCGCGTGTTACTGAATTGTTTGAAGCACGTAATCCATCTAATCCTGCTGTCGTATCAGAAATCGATGGTGTTGTTAAGTTTGGTAGCATCAAACGTGGTAACCGTGAAGTATTCGTTGTGGATGAAAAAACAGATCAGAGCCGTAAGTACCTGATTGGT
>JALYSC010000071.1:2060-10013 GCA_030855005.1 Bacteroidota bacterium
TTCCAAACACTTACTTGTACAGGAAGGCGACTTCGTACGTGCCGGTATGGCTTTATCCGATGGATCAATTGCTCCTGGTGATATACTTGCTATCAAGGGACCATTTGCAGTGCAATCATATCTCGTTAATGGTATCCAGGAAGTGTATCGTTCACAGGGTATTGCGATCAATGACAAACATATCGAAGTAATCGTCCGTCAGATGATGCGTCGTGTGATGATCATGGATCCGGGAGATACCAGCTTCCTGCAGGGAGAAAGTGCTGACCGTCATGATTTCTTCGAAGAAAATGATATGATCTTTGATCGCAAGGTGATCACTGATCCGGGTGATTCGAAAAAACACAATGCAGGTAGCGTAGTGTCGTTACGCCAGGTAAGAGAAGAAAATTCTTATCTCAAACGCAATGACCAGAAAATACTTGAATATCGTGATGCAGTTGCAGCGACTTCAAGCCCAATGCTACAGGGTATCACACGTTCTTCTCTTGGAACTAAGAGCTGGATTTCAGCAGCATCCTTCCAGGAAACTACGAAAGTATTAAGTACAGCAGCAATCGGCGCAAAACGTGATGATCTGCAGGGATTGAAAGAAAATGTAATTGTTGGAAAACGAATTCCTGCAGGTACAGGTGCTTTCAGATTTGAAAACATCCTTGTTAAATCAAAAGGTGGTGAAGAGTTTGTTGAGAAACTGTATGATGATGATGACGACAGAGACAGAAGATCTTAAGACCTTCCTCTGGATATATAAAAAATGCCCGCCTGATCAGGTGGGCATTTTTTTTGGTGTATTACTTTTTAAACAGGTTGGTGTTAAACAGGATTTTGGATATGCTTATTCCGTTAGTTCTCTCAATTCCATAAGTCGAACAAAATATTTTCCCAGAACATCAAATTCAACATTGACATAATCACCTGCTTTCAGAAACTGAAAATTTGTGTTGAATTGCGTGTAAGGAATAATAGCTACTGCCAAATAATCTTTTCCAAGATCTGCAATCGTAAGACTAACACCGTTGATGCAAATAGAACCGTGTGGAATGACCAGTGGAGCATAATCGCGAGGCAACTCTATGTAAACTTTCCAGCTCCCGTGTTCATCTTCAATTTGGGTACAGCGTAATCGTGTATCAATGTGGCCCTGCACAAGATGACCATCCAGCAGTGTTTCAGTTGTAATAGATTTTTCTAAATTGATTTGCTTTCCTGCTACTACACTTTCCATGTTTGTTTTGGACAAAGTTTCTTTTATTACTTCTACCGCATGTGTATCAGCAGTGACTTCAACGACAGTAAGACAAACACCATCATGAGAGATGCTCTGATCAATATTGAGACTCGATGACATCGGAGATGAAATGATTAATCTTTTAGTAGAGCCATTTTCAGTTACTGAAGTAACTGTGCCTACAGATTTTATGATACCAGAGAACATAATGATTCGAGAATGATGTCAGCCAAGATAAGCCAGCCAGAAAATAATTTTAGAAAAACATTTGCTTGCGTGAATTGATTAGCCTCTTATCAATTCAATATATCCAGAAAGCTGGATAGGAGATAGGTTTTGACTTTCAAAAGCTTCACAGGTGTAATAGTAAACTCCATCAGAAATAGCCTTTCCTGAAGTGTTTTCTCCAGTCCAGTTGATCTCAGGATCATTAGTGGTGAAGACAACCTGACCCCATCTGTTGAAGACTTTGAAATTAACCCTTTCTATAAATCGAGAACTCAAGGGTTTGAATACATCATTTTGTCCGTCACCGTTTGGTGTGAAAGCATTTGGCAATGTGTACACGGGGCAATTGTTGACACAAACTACTGCAGATGATGCACTTTCATTTTGATGCTGATCAACCGCAACAATGGTATAACATCCTGCAATTTTTGCACCGGGCTTATGTTCAAATGTATTTTGTGGTGCGTCAACAGTAGCAATCAAATCAAGTTGACCACCGGGTTCTGAAGCATAGAAGATTTTGTATTCAGCTATGTCAATATCAGGACAAGTATTTTGCCAGGAAACATAATTGATGAAAGCATCACCAGGAGTACCAGGGTTAGCTTCATCGCAAATATTTGAAACAGTCAGTGAAGGTGCACACGGAGCAACATTATCGAACGGTATGACGCATGATATTTGTGAATTATTGATCAATGGAGTAGGGACACTCATCAATCCATAGTCTCCAAGCGCAGTGATGTAATAGCAATATTCCAGATCATTGCTTATATTCTTTGTGTCTTTATAAGTAATCTCTTCTGTGGTAGTAAGCAATGTGTAAGCACTTCCCTGGTCACTTCTCCATATTTCAAAAGCGTAATTATCCCAGGGTGTTTCAAAAGCCCAGGAGAGAAGCGCTGCTTTATCAGATGGTAATGTGGTAAGGTATACGGATGAGGCAGGTTGTGAAGAGCCGTATAATTGACCGGCATTTCCTATCAACAAATCCAGTCTGTAAGTATATCCTCTAGATCTGGTATCAATATTCTGGTCAAGGAACGAGCTATCTTTTTTCAAACCGGAAAGAGTAGGACTTGTAAAATCTGCTCCAGCTACCGGTGCATAATCGGTACCATTAATTCCTTCCGCGCGCATCAGTATATAACGGTAAGGTCCTGTATTAGTAACTGTATCTATTGCATTAATCTCAGGACTGATCCATTTAATTAATATGCTACCAGAGACATTATCAGTTGTTTCAACAGAGACTTTCGTTAATAACGGACGATCGGCTTTAGCACGCAAACAGACTTCTTCTGATGGAATACTCACAACCCTCAGATACGGTTGACCTGAAGGAGTGGTAAGAGCGAACTCAGCAAGGATTCGATAGCAATAACTCCCCTCAATCGAAATGTCTTTGTCTTCATAAAAATACCTTCCGTCTTTTTTTCCTTTCCAATTGCCTGCTATTCGTGTGTACCCTCGTCCTGCGAGCCCTGTTTCACAACTATCCGGTACAAACTGATTGCTACCCGTGCGTTTCCAAATTGAAAAGCCTTTAAAATAATCGCCAACCGTCGCATCACATTGATATGGTAAATCCCATGTGAGATGAAAGGCATCAGCCATGTTCTCTACTTCTACGCCCAGGGGTGGTGGGCCAATTACGCGAATTCGTATGGCATGCAGATCAACAAGTCCTGTAGTGTCCAGAAAATTATCTACTGCTTTTAGAATGACGGTGTAAGGTTGATCTCGTATGTGTTCACACTGTGGCTCCCAGATAAGCTTGGCCTGAAAAGGCTGGTTCTGAAAACCTCCTGGACCTGCTTCTAATAATGCTTTATTGCCCTCCACTTCAAAAGGGCCTCCGGCTGCAGTAAGTTCAACAAGTTGATTAAGATTTTGATCAGACACTGCGATATCAATTTCCATGCGTTCTCCTGCAATGATGCATATCTCTTCGATCGCAGTGACTTCAGGTGGAACATTGTCACAGATCAAAACAAGGATCTGCATATCCCTAATAAATGAACTTATCAGAACTCCTCCCCGGTATTCCTTTACTTTGAATGCAACATTATATTCACCTGCTATCTGCGGACTGATCCAAACAAGATCGCCTGTCACCGGATCTAGTGTGAGTTGATTGTTGGGTCCTGCCTGTATCTGTTGTGGAAAAATATAATTGGGAACATTGACACCGCTATCCTGCAGCGGAACAATGAATTCAAATGCAAGACTGTCGCCATCGGAGTCGTACGCATTTGGATTATGAATATAACGCTGACCCACACATGCAAAATCAATAGGTGGTTGTAATAGCGTAGCGGTATTGTTATATCCCTGAAACTGAGGATTGAGAAAAGTATAAGTTGCTTCAATATAAAAAGGCACACCTTCTGAGTTCGGTGGATTGACATTTAGAATGCCACCGTTACGATTGGGGTCCATCATGGAAATCGTATAGGATGCACGACCGGGATAAGTGTGACTTGCGACGTAATAATTGAGCTTCCGGTTATTCGGAAGTGGAGTGCCATCACCATTGGTACGGAAAATATATTCTGTAGTACCATCACCCCAAAATACACGCACGCTATCTCTGTCAGCCTGTGTGCTGGTGGTCTTTGTATAGGTTGTAACCGTAACCTCAATCGTAAGGTCACCGGTCTGCCGAATCGTAATTTCTCCAGCCCTGTTATGCGTAGCCGATGTCCTGATTACAATCGAGAACATGCAAAGAAGTGTAAGAAGGAAAAATCTGACCATATCTATTGCTAAATATAGAGAAAAACGACCTCAGGGGTGACTTTGTTGGCCATTTGATAACTGAAAGACTCTATTTATACCTGCTTGCTGCTTGGATGTGGCAGCATTCCTAATTTCAAATCCTGGCAATAAATGGAAGCCGGTCCTTGATATTATTTATAATATCTCATAAGTCCATGATTAAGAGTAAAATAAGATTGCTTTGACGCAGCATTTCTATTGATTATTAGACTCTGGAAGATCTCAGGATTTGTTGCCTGCACGTCAATTTTACTGGACGTTTCAGACCAAAAGTAGATAACGTTGCAGACCATCTTTCCAATGAGGAATTTGGTAGGAGAGCAATTGAGCTATTTTTTCGCAATTGAGAACACTGTACGCCGGACGAGGGGCTTTGGCTCCAAACTGTGCAGAGGTGATAGTATTCACTTTACAAAGCAGGGAAGTGTGTTTGAAAATAGTTCTGGAAAAATCATCCCAGCTTACTTCGCCTGCATTCGAAAAATTAAACATACCCTGGATTTTATCACCTTGTTCTTCCGCATGAAGTGTGATTAATTCTTTTATGACGTCAGTTATGTCATGGGTGAAGGTAGGTGCTCCGAGCTGATCACCAACTACATTAATCTCTTCTTTTGTTTTGCCAAGCCTGAGCATGGTATTGACAAAATTATTACCTCCGGGACCATAGACCCATGACGTACGCAGAATCGTATAGCTTGCTCCAGAATAAATAATTTCCTGTTCGCCTTCCAGTTTTGTTTTAGCATAAATACCCTTGGGCGATGTTTCATCATCTTCTCTAAGTGGTCGCCGTAAGTGATTATCATAAACATAGTCGGAAGAAAAATGGAACAAATGAACGCCGGCTTCCCAACATGCGCGAGCGAGATAACCTGGAGCCAGTGCATTATACAGCGTGGCTTCTTTTTCATTAGTCTCGGCCGCATCGACTTGTGTGTACGCGGCGCAATTGATCCAATATTTTACTTTGGGTAGTGATGAAAGTGTACGATGGATTTTATCGAGGTCAGCAATATCAAGCTGTGATCGGTCGAATGAAAAAACATTAAAGCCATCCTTAAAACTCAGTCGCTCAACGAAAGCTTTACCAAGCTGTCCACCAGCGCCACTAATGATAACGGATGTCATAGGATTGCTTCTTGAAAAGAACCCAGAATTTGATCTTTTGAGGAAACCTGGTAGGCTGAGTCAACATCAGGCCAGGCGATTGAAAGTTCCGGATCATCATATCGAATGCCTCCTTCTGCAGCCTTTGCATAATAGTTATCACATTTGTAAGAGAAAATAGTATTGTCTTCCAAGACGACATATCCATGTGCAAATCCACGTGGCACCCACAATTGTTTTTTATTCATTCCGGATAATACAATCCCATACCATAAACCATACGTTGGTGAATCAGGTCTGATATCAACTGCTACATCATATACTGCACCTGACACGACCCGTACCAGCTTGCCCTGTCCATATTGTCCTTTCTGAAAATGGAGCCCACGAAGCACCCCTTTATTAGATTTGGCTTCATTATCCTGCACGAAATCATGCGCGTAAGGAAGTTCATATTTCGATGCGCTGAAGGATTCGAAAAAATAGCCTCGATCATCCTCAAAGACAGCAGGCTCAATGATCAGGAGCCCCTCAATCTCAGTGTGACGTATATTCATCTGGAGTGAAACTTAATTCTTAGCCCGGAAATAGATTCGAATAGGTGCTCCGGTAAATTCAAATTCTTCCCGGATTTGATTTTCTAAAAAATTCCGATAATTTTCTTTGACTTCTTCAGGGTAATTACAGAAGAGTGCAAAGGCCGGATAATGCAGCGGAAGTTGAGTACCGTATTTAATTTTAATAAGGTGGCCGCGGAAACTGGGTGGCGTTTGTTTTTGTGTAGCAGTCTCAATTAACTCATTCAACTTTGATGTCGTGATCTTTCGCGATCTGTTCTCAGCTACCTGTAATGCAATTTCGATGGCTTTAAAAATTCTCTGTTTTTCATGCACAGAAATAAACAGAATTGGTACATCCTTAAAGGGCGCCATTTTCTGCCGGATCTGTGCTTCGAAATCACGGGCTGTATTCGTTTCTTTAGTGATCAAATCCCATTTGTTGACAAGGATCATAATTCCTTTATTACGACGCAATACAATCTGAAGAATACTCAGGTCCTGGCTTTCTAATCCGGTAGTAGCGTCGAGCATTAATATACAAACGTGAGATTCTTCAATTGCTTTGACTGTGCGTATGACACTGTAGAATTCGAGATTTTCTTCTACCTGGCTTTTTTTACGCATCCCTGCGGTGTCAATGATCAGGAAGTCCTTACCAAATTTATTATATCGTGTATGATTCGAATCTCTTGTTGTACCGGCGATCTCAGTTACGATGTGCCGGTTCTCACCCATTAACGAATTGATAAAAGATGATTTACCCACATTTGGGCGACCTATCACTGCAATTTTTGGAATGTCTGGTTGCTCTTCTTCATCACCTTCAAGACCAAGCGCCATTTCATCTAAAATCTCACCTGTACCGCTACCTGATATGGAAGAAAGAAAGTGAGTTTGATCAAAACCCAGCGCCCAAAACTCATTGGCTAAAAGTGAACGCTCATGATTGTCCACTTTATTAATCGCGAGTATAATTTTCTTTTTTGATTTACGGAGCATCTCAGCTATTTCCGAATCGAGATCCGTTATACCCGTCATGACATCAACCATAAAGATGATGACATTGGCTTCTTCAATAGCAATCTGAACCTGTTCACGAATTGCAGTTTCGAATAAATCACTTGAATATTTTACAAAACCTCCTGTGTCGATGACTGTGAATGTTTTTCCATTCCAAAATCCTGATCCATACTGACGATCTCTCGTCACTCCACTTATGTTATCCGTGATAGCCTGGCGCTGGCCTACCATCCGGTTAAATAATGTTGATTTGCCCACATTGGGCCTCCCTACAATCGCGACGATATTTGACATAGTATTAGTTCTGGTAACCAAAAGATTTTAATGAATTATCATCATTGCGCCAGTTCTCACGGACCTTGACTACAAGCTCCAAAAATACACGCTTGCCCAGAAATGATTCTATTTCATTACGGGCATCGGTGCCTAACTGCTTAATGGCGATACCTCCTTTACCCAGGAGGATGGATTTTTTACGGTCATCCATCGTATAGATATTCGCTGATATCCGTGTGATGGGACCACTATTGCTATCACCTTCAGAAAAAGTCTCCACACTGACTTCGCAGGTGTAGGGTATTTCATCGTGGTATAACTCCAGTATTTTTTCGCGGATGATTTCGCTTACAAAAAAGCGCTCCGGTCTGTCCGTCAACTGATCCTTTGGATAGAAAGGTGGTCCTTCAGGAAGAAGCGATTTAATCTCCTGCATGAGGTTAGTTACACCTTCATTCTTTAGCGCGGAGATCTGATGAATTTTTCTTCCCGGTAGTAGGACAGAAAGTTCAGCTGCCCGGGTTTCCAGGATTTCCGGTGATGTCAGGTCAGTCTTATTAATAATCCCGAGGACAGGTGCAGCGTGGCTGGCGATCCTGTTGAGCAGGCTATTTTGTTCGGATAATGGTTCGAAGGGATCTGTGACAAACAGAATGACATCAGCATCATCAAATGACATGGTGATGTAGGCATTCATCATCTTATGCATCTTATAAGCAGGTTGCTCTATGTAACCCGGTGTATCTG
>JALYSC010000072.1 GCA_030855005.1 Bacteroidota bacterium
CTACTCTTCCTTATCCTGACCTGGTCTGGCTTGCTATCGGCGCAAAATCCTATCGATCTGAAGATTGTCCCGGATTCGGCATGGATGGATAGCCTGGCATTTGATTCACTCCGCCCCGAGCGTGCTGTGGTGATAGTGATGTCACCGGACAGTATAGATGCACCGGTTGAATATGGTTCTGTCGATTCTAATTACCTGGATAATGGTTCCAGGCGGGTGTACCTGTATGGTAAAGCATTTGTGAAATATAAGGACCTACAGATCAACGCTGATTATATAGTAGTCGATCTGGATAGTAGTATTGCCACTGCTGAAGGATTGCTTGATAGTGTGGGGAAACTGGCGAATACACCCGTCTTCACAATTGGTGATGAGACGATCAAGGCGCAGAAGATGCGCTACAATTTCAAAACGCGGAAAGGATTTATTTATAATGTGCTCCTTGAAGAAGGTGACCTGCTGATTCACGGGGAGAAAACAAAATATGTGGCTGCCGGTGCGACAGAAGATTCGACAGATCCTGTTTTATATAATGCAGGTGCGTTGATTACAAGTTGTAATGCTGAACATCCTCATTATGGAATCCGCGCGCGAAAAGTCAAAACCATTCCCGATAAGCTTGCTGTTGTCGGTGCTTCGCATTTAGAAATCTTTGGAATTCCTACTCCTTTATGGTTGCCTTTTGGATTTTATCCTGTGCCTGAATCGAGACAGGCGGGTATTATCTTTCCAAGGGATTTCGAGCAATCACGCAACAGGGGATTTGGAATCAAAGAGGTGGGGTATTATTTTCCGCACAGAGATTGGGCTGACGTACGTATTACCGGCGATATATATTTCAATGGTTCGTGGGGATTAGGTGTCAACACGAATTACATAAAGAAATATAAATTTCGTGGTGCAGTCGATCTGCGCTATTCCAACCTGATATCAGAACCTCCGGGAGATTATCGTCCCAATAAAGAAAAATCATTTTCCATTCGCCTTACGCATGCCCAGGATTCAAAAGCGCATCCCTATCAAACGATCGGAGGTAGCATCAATATTCAAAGCAATGATTTTGAATCGCTCAACTATAATGATGCGCAGAGTGTATTAAATAGTTCTTACTCTTCCAATTTCAGTTACAACAGGACTTTTCCGGGAAAACCTTATTCCTTAAGTGCTGGTCTAACGCATAGCCAGAATACGCAATCACACCTGGTAACTATTAATGCACCTGAATTAAATTTTAGGTTGAATCGCATCTATCCGTTTAAAGTAAAAGACAAACCCGGACAGGATCAGTGGTATGAGAAAATTGCTTTCCAATATACCGGATCAGCCCGTTCGCAAATCGCTGCTACTGACACTACATTATTTGATAAGGAAACCTGGGATAATTTTCAATACGGAGCGCAGCACAAAGCAAATGCAAATGTGAATTTTAATGTGTTGAAATATTTCAATTTCACTCCATCTATTGATTATGGTGAAACCTGGTTTGTCAAATCCAGGGATTATGATTTTCTATTTGATCCGAATGATTCCACTTTCGTAAAGCAACGAAAAGTATATTATCCTGACAGTTCAGCATTTTATATTGTCAACGATACCATCAATTCAGGTAAGATTAATCCTTTGCTAACGAATAATTTCAATGCATTCCGCACCTTCAATACGAGTATCAATATGAATACTCAAATTTTCGGGACTATGCAGTTTAAGAAAGGATGGCTGAGAGGATTCAGACATGTAATGAAGCCAAGTATTGGATTCTCGTATTCACCATCATCACCGGACACCTATTTTGAATATTCAAAATTTTCTGCTTACTATCCGGATTCACTTCAGCGACTTAGTAAATTTGACAGGCTCCTCTACTCTGTGAATCCAGTATTGCAGGAGCAGGCCAATATTAATTATTCAGTTAACAATATTTTTGAAGCAAAATATTTCAGTAAAAGAGATAGTATTGATAAGAAATTAAAGCTCTTTGATAATATTGCTGTCAATGGTAATTATAATATAGCAGCTGATTCATTTCAGTTTAGTCCGCTTAATATAGGTGGCAATACACGATTATTTAAAGGCATTACCACTATTACACTTGGAGCTACATATTCCTTTTATGGTCTGCGTTCTAATGGTAGATTAAACAGTGCTGCATATTGGGTTACTGATCATAAGCCTGTGCGATTTGATAATGTTCGACTTCGATTTTCTTCATCCATAACATTCGCCCAGGTCCTGGGATTATTTAATGGAAAAACAAGAGAACAACTTGAGGAAGAGAGGGATGCTCCCAAAGTGAGGGATAAGTTACCAACTACAGAGGAAAAGTTTTTCGATCTACTAAACAGTTTTTCCTTTCATCATGAGTTTTATCTCACACGACTTGGACGAAACGATAGAGACACCACGCAAATAGTCGCACATACCGTAAACATGACCGGAAGTATGCGAATTACACCCAATTGGTCAATCAATTTTAGTAATATCGGTTATGATTTTAAATCAAAAGAACTCACGTATCCGGATATCGGCATTGCCCGCGATCTCCACTGCTGGGAATTAGCTTTTAGTTTTCAACCTACTCGGGGTACTTATACTTTCCATTTAGGCGTGAAGCCAGGGTCCTTTGATTTCCTAAAATTTCCTGTCCGGCGAGGCACGGCTTTTCAGGGATTCTGACATGACAGATTCAAATACGCTAAATTTGAACTGCTGATGATCATTAGAACTATTATCCTTCTGTCTATTTTCTTTTCTACTCTCGTGGATGCACAATCTCCATGGTGTCCAGTTGGGGATAAAAGCAATTCAGTAATTGATTCTCTGCATTACCAACAATTGTATTCCAAAGTTCAAAATGCGATGCATGGCACATTGGATACCCGCGCTGAGAAGTATTTGCCTGTAGTAGTGCATATAATTACGTTCAGAGGATTTCCAGTCATATCACAAGCGCAGATTATCCGGCAAATTGATGTGCTAAATGCTGATTTTGCAGGAGAAGGAGAGAATGTGCTTAAGGTGAGTGATGAATTTAAATCACTTATTGCAGATACCGGTATTCGGTTTTGCCTTGCGAAAACAGATCCTGAGGGTAATCCAACGAATGGTATTACTTATGATATTACATCAATCGCAAACATTGGATTCAGGACGAATGATTTTGGAAGAGTGCTGGTATATTATACACAAGAGGGTGGCACATCAGCTTGGGATCCATCACGGTATATCAATATTTGGGTTTGTGAAATTCAGCCTTCCATTCTGGGTTCAGCGTCCTTTCCTGGTATGGCTTCCTTTCCGGAAGAAACAGGCATCCTGATTGACTTTCGATATTTCGGATCGTTGGGGCCAGCATCTTACAATACTGAATTGAGAGGTGGTCATACACTAACGCATGAGATGGGCCATTATCTCGGACTCTTTCATATATGGGGTATTACCAATGCCGGCTGTAGTGATGATGATGGTATAATGGATACACCTGTTGCTGACAGGCCTTGGTTTGGTTGCCCATCCGGTGTTTTGACTTCGTGTGGTGTTTCCAATATGTATCAAAATTTTATGGATCAGACGGATGATCGTTGCCTTGCAGCTTTTACTCCGGGGCAGGCGCAATTTATGCAGGCGTCCATAGATTTATTTTATCCGGACCTTGCCTTTGAAGGAGAATGTCAGCCAGTCGTGCAACCTTTTCAATCCTGGTATGATCAGTTACAATGGGTATATGATGTATTGTCCGGTCAATACGTCATCTATACACCTTCAGGTTTTTCTCCGGAGATCACGATTGATATTTTTTCGATGGATGGCAAGCTCATCACATCTTCACAGGAGAGTGGATATAGAAGTTATCTGTTGCAACTGGATAATGTAGTGCAGGGAGTATACATCGCAAGAATTACCAGTGGAGATACTCAATTTGTTCGGAAGATATCTGTGTATTAAAATCAAATTTGCTTCCGATTACATTTGCCTTAAATTTATTGACGATATGCAGCCATTATATTCTTTCTGTTTTGTATTGACTTTGATTTTGCTTACTGGATGTTCGACCGTTAAGCAGAAACGAGGTGCACCATCTGAGACAGCTACTGCATATCCTTATGTATTTAAATATGATCGCGGACCTTGTTTTGGTCAGTGTCCGGTATATACTTTCTACCTTCTTTCAGATCACTCTGGTATAGTACAGTCAAAATCCAATCTGACTGCGCAGCCCGGATGGTATCTCGCTCCGCTGGATCAGGAAGCGGCTGCAGAAATTCTTGAATTGATTGAACCGGAGACATTCTGGACGCCTCATCTCGATGAGCAGCCTGAAATTGCTGATCTGCCATCATCTTCATTATCTTATTTCCATCAAAAGGGCTTGCGTACCATTCGTATCCAATCGAGAACCAATACTGATCTTGAAAATGTGTTTGGAAAAATTGGTCACCTTGTTTCAGAAGGTCGTTGGGAGCTTACTGAAATACGGCCGATCGATATTCCTGGTCCTTTAATGACAGATGTGATTGTTCAATTAAAAGCGGGAATTGATGTTGATATGTGGATGAAAAAATTTGAACGATTTGGTA
Source organism: Bacteroidota bacterium (assembly GCA_030855005.1). GTDB lineage: Bacteria > Bacteroidota > Bacteroidia > Chitinophagales > Saprospiraceae > Opimibacter. The sequence goes on from JALYSC010000072.1 coordinate 4,575, forward strand.
TTCAGCTTAAGCGTAAGTTGACGCCCAATCAGCAATATTATCTCGTTACCAAAGATCCTGAGCTGGGTGATGCTAATGACTTTCTGCAATACATCAAGCGTGATGAGGATGTTGTGAATGCGCAATGGGATGAGCATGTGAAATCGAGGGAGTAGATGGCAGTATGGCGGTCCTGGCACTTGTCTTCAAATTAGGGATTTCTTTGCTAATGGAAATGGCATTCTATTTTGATGATCTGTCATTGTGAACAGCTGATGTTATGCTGCGTGCAATTTGGCTTCTGCAATTTCTCTGAGCGAGTTGAGGCAAATATCAAATCCATTTTCCCAGGTTAAGCCTCCTCCTGATGCAATAGAGACTTTAGCAAAAGCACCTGCATTTAAAAGCTCAATTCCAATTCCTTTGCTCAATAATGACTTAAGGTAGACTGCGCCTTCGAACCCATCTTCGAACCGGATCCAAATCGTGTAATCATCCATTACTGTATATTTTTTTACTATATTCATATTAGTCCAAAGGTCGGATTTTCTTCAATCTTTCAGCTTGTTGAGCATTTTCCCATTTGTCCACCAATTCATCACGGTGGATAGAAGCACATTCCAGTACTAACGAATTTGCACGTCGAGGTAGTTTCCCATATATGATTTCTAGCGTATTAATGTTGTACTCTGCCCGATACTACCATATTCGGCGTGGAAGTGTGGGGGATTGTGATCTATGAAATACATTTTGATCAGGATACCATAAAAGCGCGAAATTTCCGGCATGGCTTTAATCTGTTTTCAACCAATATACTGATACGTCATGTGGCATAACGATCCGCGGCTTCATGCCGAGGCGATCCTTGTTTTTATCTTCAAGATGGTGAAATCTGTTTCAAGGAAGAGTAACTAAGGCGTAATTGGAATCCGCCATGGAGTTAAGCTAATGTTATGAGATGCTTTTTTCTATTGAATAAGTTTCCGAATAGATAAATCTTCATCAATGTCCTCCCAATGTATACCTACTCCGTTTCCAATCAGTCTCCAGTTCATTCTTTGATCATTTGTGGCGTTTCTAAGACTTGGAAACCATTCAAGTGGTGTTCCAACTTCACGTCCATCTTCCAATCGGACAAAAAGCATGTCTTCTGTAAACCATAAATCTATAGCCTTAGGAATCGATTCAGTTGAAGTGATCATACCAGGATTCTTTAAGTAATTCTTGATTTTCTTCTACTAAGTTACGGACTTTACTCAATTGGCGGGATGTGAAGCCAGTTGAATAAGATAATGTAATGGATCCAGCCAGAATTTTGCATATGCCCCTCCTAACTCAATGTGAATGTGAGGTGGTTCATTTCCTTCATTGCTGAAAAAGAAAAAACGATAACCATCTTTACGAAATACGTTTGGCATCTTTTGTTTTCAATCTGAGTGTCTCATAACGTCTGGGCTTCATGCCGTGGCGCTCCAGGATTAAATCTTCAGTATAGCGAAATCTACTTCAAGGAATAAAGCATTGGGACAAGGTAAATCCGCCATGGTATGAAACCAATGTGTGTGCCTTGAATGGTAAATATAATTCTTTAAAGAAAGAATTCCCAGAGGGTGAAAGTCCCTTATACGCGGGAGTAACGTCCCGAAGTACTTGTGCTGAGCAGAGTCGAAGTATTAGTAAGTCGCAAGGTGGTGTGTGATGACTCACGCACTGAAGTAAGCGAGACTACAAAGATTGGTATTGACGAACAGGAATTGCATAAGAGGCTTTATAGATCGGATGAAGTAGCACATCATACTGAAGTCCAAACGTGAGCAATCATGAAGTATCTGTAAAGTAGATGCAGCAAGGATCGATCGAAGGGTATTTGCCTTACCGAGGGAGATCTCCATTGTCTTTGATAGATGAAGGAGAAGTCAGCAGAAGCCATATTATCTCGCCGTAGGGTGGGAGAAGGGCTGAACAACTTGTCCCGCTTTTTAGCGGGATTGAGTTGTTCCAAATGCTGTGAGGAGGTTTAAGTTTCGCACTTACCAGCCTTGTGATAAGCGGAACAGAGAAATTTTGAATAGAGACTAAGATGATTGAAAAGGTATTGAATCGAACGAACATGCGAAATGCATATCATCAGGTACTGTCTAACAAAGGTTCGGCAGGAGTGGATGGTATGTCGGTGTACAAACTATCCGCCCACCTGAAACAAAACTGGGAGCAGATTGCGAGTGCAGCATGTTTTGGGCGGTATTTGCCGCAACCCATCTTAGGGAGGGCTGAGCGTGAAGAAAATGTCTGGGGGACATTTTTAGCAAAGAGCCAGCCTTGGGAGGAGCACCCAAAAGCAATGGTAAGGTTCGCCTGTTAGGCATACCTACCGTAACCGACCGATTGCTGCAACAGGCAGTTTACCAAGTGATCATGCCGTTGTTTGAAGTGGAATTCACAGCGTATAGTTATGGATTCCGTCCCAACAAGAACGCACATCAAGCTGTGCAACAAGCGCAACAGTACATCAATGCTGGATATCGACATATTGTGGATATCGATTTGAAAAGCTTCTTTGATGAAGTGGATCAATGTATTCTGTTGCAGCTAGTGTACCGCAAAGTGAAGTGTCCTTTTACAATGCGCCTTATCCGCAAATGGCTAAGAGCCCCGATCAAAGTGAACGGGAAACTTATCAGACGCAGAAAGGGCGTACCTCAAGGAAGTCCGCTGAGTCCTCTACTTTCTAACATCATATTGCATGAGTTGGATAAAGAACTGGAAAAGCAAGGAATGAATTATGTACGGTATGCGGATGATTTTAGTATTTACACTAAAAGCAAATCAGCGGCACGGAAAGTTGGTAACAACATATTCTTGTTTCTAAAGAACAAGCTGAAGTTGCCGATCAATCGGGAGAAAAGCGGAATTCGTAAACCGGTGCATTTTGAAATATTGGGATACAAGTTTGTGCCCACCTATATCAAAGGGGACAACGGACAATACCAACTGGTGGTGAGTGAGAAAAGTTGGATAAGTCTCAAACAACGACTTAAATCTGCCACGAGGAAAACAAGTCCACACAGTTTTGATGTACGCATTCATAAACTGAATGAAATTCAAAGAGGCTGGGTGAATTATTTCCGGATGGCGAGCATAGTTGGTAAACTCAGGGATGTAGATGGATGGGTCCGCAATCGATTGAGGTATTGTATATGGTCCCGCTTTTTGGCGGGAGAAAAAGCCAGAGCGTAGAAGGAAGAACTTTCTCCGATTGGGAATAGATCCTCATCATGCCTATGCATGGAGTAGAACAAGACGGTTGCTGAGCTGTAGCACAAGGATGTGTAATGCAGGTCGAAGCAAAGGGAGGCTGGGCTACGGTTGGTGAGCTGCAGCCCGGGGATGCGTATAGCAAGTCGAACCATCGCCCAAAGTCCTATTCTTAGTACTACACTCACACTTGATCGATTCAAGCGACGCGGATACGAATCATTACTGGATCACTATCACAAAGTTGCTCCTTAACTGAATGAACCGCTGTATACGAGGCTCGCTTGGTTTACCCTGAGCGCGTATTGGGTTGTGTATAGAAGTCAATGGGTCCAACGGTGCTCGCCCTGAGCGCGTGAAAGGATGAGTGATGCAAGTCGAAGGGTGAGAGGCGCACCCCGTTAGTATCAACTGGCGGGGCCGCCTACTCGATTATATGAGGGATTTCTACTTCGCCGTCTGTCTCAACTTAATTTTGAATTGGAGTTCACCATCCAGACCCTTCTCAACTATCTTTTGAAGTGTTGAGATACGCACTTCTCGTACATCATTCTCAATCTTTGAAATATTGCCTTTGTTAGTACCACATCTATCAGCGAGCTCCTCTTGTGTCAAGCCCTTTTTTAATCTGGCTTGCTGAAGGAGAAAGCCAATCTTAAAGGTTTCATATCCTCTTTCAAATTTATCTCGCTTAGGAGTGCCCTTCTTACCGTATTGTTCATCGATAAATTGATCAAGGGACTTTAAATTACTTTTCTTGCTCATATTGTTTTTTTATCCTCAATGCTTTTTCAATTTCAGCTTTCGGTGTTCGTTGGGTCTTCTTTTGATATCCATTGGCCAGGACAACAAGTTGACCTTCATCAAAGAAGCAAAAGATCCTGAAGATGTCACTTCCTTGCTGAATACGTAATTCATAAAGTCCTTCAGTACCTTTTAAGTGTTTTAGATATTCCTCTGGTACATGTTGTACATACTCTATTATCCGGAAAGTCCAAAGAATCTTATCCCTCACTTTCAGTTGCTGTCTATCATAGAAGTCACTGAAGTAAGTCTTGTACGCGAAGACCGTCCTTACCTTCAACTGGTTCATTATTGTAAAGATAAGGTAGTTGTCTTAATATGCAACTATAACTTTCTAAACGTGCATTGGGGCGGGAAGAATCCTGGGAGTGAAATCTCTCATATAACGATCAGGGATGTGGGCGGTGGCGTTTCAAGTTAGTTATCTTCCAGTTAGACGTTACCCTGACTAGGTAAATTTATTCAATTACTTCAATATCCGCCATTGGCTACATCCGATATTATAGCCAGTGATTATTAAAAATGTAAGTCTTCAATCTCATTTTGTAATTCACTTAAGTATTCCACTACAATCGTCCAGAATATCTTATCTGAAACGTCGTCATATCCATGAATTATTCTATTTCTTGTATCAATAATCTTTCGTGCGGTTGTAATTGGAAAATCTGGTCTGACTTTCAAAATCCTATTCATTGCTTCCCCGATTATTTCAATATTCCTTTCAATTGCCCGTTTTGTTTTAAGGTCACTCTGAAATGCTTCGAAATCATTTTGATCAGGAAGGAATTGATAAATTTCAGAAATAGCCCGTTCAATGTCAGACAACCATACTTTGATTTCTTTATCCATAGATCCTGACCATTGTCTGCTCAATTTTCTCCCTCAGGAAAGGATTTTTTAATGCCTCTTGCTCAAGTAGGTCTACTTTTCTTTGGAACAATTGTTCGAGTTGAAATTTCAAATTGAAATAACTGTCTGAGTAGGTTTTGGGATCTTTCTCATCGATGTCTACAATCAGATCTATATCGCTTTCAAGTTTGAAGTCTTCTGTTAGTACCGAACCAAAAGCAAAAAGAGATTTGACCTTGTTCGAGCCACAAAGCTTTCTGATTTGGTCTATATGTCTTGTTAATTCATTCATTTTAAACCTAAGTTAAAGATTTCTTTCTGAGTCCTTTTGTCTAGTACCATTGGCTATAACGACTAAGGACACTCGTAGGCAGGCCAACCATTTTGAGGCTGTCTCCGGGGCATCTTTGTTCAAATTTACGTTTTCATTCTCAATTCTACCAGCCCTGCTTATGAGCATCCGATGTGTGTGCCTTGAATGGTAAATATAATTCTTTAAAGAAAGAATTCCCAGAGGGTGAAAGTCCCTTATACGCGGGAGTA
>JALYSC010000073.1 GCA_030855005.1 Bacteroidota bacterium
GTATATTTGGACTGACACGTGGAAGTACACATGCACATCTGGCCAAAGCTGTGCTCGATAGTATCGCATATCAATCTTACGATGTGCTCAAAGCCATGGAATCAGATGCGCAAATAGAAATAAAAGAACTTCGAGTGGATGGAGGCGCTACTGTAAATGATAAGCTCATGCAATTTCAAAGCGATATATTGAAAAAGGATGTAATTCGTCCGATGATAACAGAGACTACAGCTTTAGGTGCAGCTTATCTGGCAGGGCTTGCGATTGGATTTTGGGATTCTATTGAAACTATTCAATCCCAATGGCAAGCTGATAAGGAGTTTGAGCCTTCCTTATCTGATGAATCAAGGCAATTATTATTGAATGGTTGGCAACGCGCCGTAAAAGCAGCTATAGCCTGGGCAAACGGATAAAGCATACAATAATCCTGCGATGAAGCGTAAACAGATGATTGATACAATGCAATCGGAACGTGAGTGGGACGTATGCGTAATCGGAGGTGGAGCAACGGGACTTGGTATTGCAGTGGATGCTGCGTCCAGAGGATACAAAACAATTCTTTTTGAAAAACATGATTTCGCCAAAGGTACTTCTTCGCGAAGCACAAAGCTGGTGCATGGTGGCGTACGCTATCTTCAGCAAGGCAACATCAAATTGGTGCTTGAAGCTTTACAGGAGCGCGGCATCATGATGAAAAATGCACCTCACCTTGTCAAAAATCAATCGTTTGTCATTCCTAATTACGAATGGTGGGAACATTCCTTTTATGGACTTGGCCTAAAGGCTTACGATTGGATGGCAGGTAACCTTGGACTTGGATCATCACTTTTTTTATCAACCGAAGAGACATTGGCTGCTGCGCCAACAATAGATCCAAATGGACTACGAGGAGGTGTGTTATATCACGACGGTCAATTCGATGATGCCCGTATGGCAATGCATCTTGCAATGACAGCAAATGATCACGGAGCAGTTGTCCTTAATTATTTTGAGGTCAGTGATTTTATTAAATCAAATGATAAGATTATTGGTGTCTGCGTAAAGGATGCGTTTACAAAGGAAGAGTATGAGATCATTTCTAAAGTAGTGATAAATGCAGCCGGAGTTTTTTCAACACAAGTACAACAGTTGGATGATTATTCTGTAGAAACAACCATCACTCCGAGCCAGGGCATTCATCTTGTTTTTGATAAATCTTTTTTGCCTTCAGACCACGCAATTATGATACCGAGGACAGAAGATGGAAGAGTATTATTTGCAGTGCCATGGCACCATAAAATAATTATTGGCACCACTGATACACCAACCATCCAGGTCGATATTGAACCAATAGCATTAAGAGAAGAGGTGGATTTCGTCATGGATCACATGCGGGATTATCTAACGACGGAACCTACGTATGCGGATATTAAAAGTATTTTTTGCGGACTTCGTCCCCTGGTAAAAGGAAATCAAAAATCAACAGCAGCGTTATCAAGAGAACACATGATCACGGTTTCTTCATCAGGTCTGGTTTCTATCACCGGAGGCAAGTGGACGACATATCGAAAAATGGCGGAAGATGTATTGAAGACAGCAGTTGAAATTTCAGGATTGCCTATGGTTGCTTCTCTTACAATTGATCTGCAGATTCATGGATTTAAAGAAGATACAGACTTTACTATCCCTGATTATTATTATGGCACTGATACTGATGAGCTTAATAAAATAATTGTTTCTGATGCATATATGGCTGACTCCATTCATCCTGCAATACCTAACCGGAAAGCAGAAATCGTATGGGGTGTGCGTGAGGAAATGTGTATGACCGTTGAAGATTTTCTGGCCCGCCGATCAAGGATATTATTTTTAGATGCGAGGGCTTCCATTGATGCAGCTCCCATTGTTGCACAAATTATGGCCAGAGAATTGGGTGAAGATGAGAACTGGATAAATTCGCAATTGCAGGAATATTATCTTGTGGCAAATAATTATCTTCCCTAATCAAACAAAATGTAAATAACTTATGGAAGGATTTGCCGGTGAATTCATTGGCACCATATTGTTATTACTCCTGGGGTCCGGGGTTGTAGCAAATGTGGTCTTACAGGGAACAAAGGGTAATAACAGCGGATGGATCGTGATTACTTTCGGATGGGCGATGGCGGTTTTTATCGGAGTGTATGTGTCCGTCGCGCTTGGAGGAAGTGGGCATCTTAATCCGGCGTTCACTATAGCATTATCCTTATTTCATGATTTCGATGATTCGTTAGTACTTCCCTACGCCATTGCGCAACTGTCAGGCGCGTTTATAGGATCAACGCTGGTATGGCTTATTTATAAACCTCATTTCGATGTGACAGAGGACAAGGATTTGAAGATGGCAGTATTTTGTACAGCTCCTGCAATTCGTCATACTTTTCATAATCTCCTGACCGAAATAATAGGGACATTTGTACTTGTGTTTGCTGCGCTGGCTCTGTCCAAACCTTCAGATGCATTGGGCACACTTAATGCTTTGCCGGTTGCCTTAGTTGTCTTGGGTATTGGCTTGTGTCTCGGAGGACCTACCGGCTATGCAATTAATCCTGCGCGGGATTTAGGACCCCGTCTTGCGCATTTTATTTTACCTATAAGTAAAAAAAGAGATAGTGACTGGTCATATGCATGGATTCCTGTAGTAGGCCCAATAGCAGGCGCATGTTTGGCAGTTGCAATCTATAATTCAATCTAACATGAAAATTATTCTATTCATAAGTTTTCTTTTTCTTTCAATTATTGGTCACGCACAGGTTATTGAACAAAGAATCAAAGAGCTTGGTATCACCCTGCCCAATGCCGCCGCACCCGCTGCGAATTATGTCAATGCTGTGCGGGTGGGTAATCTATTATTTCTTGCAGGAAAAGGACCCTCCCTTCCGGATGGAAAATTAATTACCGGCAAGGTTGGAAAAGACCTCACTATTGAGCAAGGGTATGAAGCAGCACGCTTAACTGCCATTATGCAAATAGCTGTACTAAAGAACGAGCTTGGTGATCTTAGTAAAGTAAAACGTATTGTCAAAGTATTAGGCATGGTGAATGCAACAGAAGATTTCACAGATCATTCAAAAGTGATGAATGGATTTTCTGACCTGATGGTTTCGGTATTTGGTGAAAAGGGAAAACATGCACGATCATCTGTTGGTATGTGTTCTTTACCTTTCGGAATAGCAGTGGAAGTAGAATTGATCGTGGAGGTGGAGGATTAATTTCCCTGAATATTGATTAATTCTGATGTTTTGGGTTTTTGGAGAATTAGAGTTATTTTGTAAATACCAATTATCTAAAACCCTTTAGCATGATTCAACTGAATACATTAAACCAGGCAATACTATTTGTCCCGTTGTTTTTAATTAATTCAACTATTTCTGCCGAAACATTTCTTGGGGATCCGTGTACTGATAATGATGTCTGCGTCACTTCAAAGCTTATCGCTAATGTAGCATCTGACAGCGCTTATACATGTATTATATCATGTAATTTAAATGCTGCACCGGACCCTTCAGTGGCTGGTTGCTTAATGGGAGATTTCCCAACAGTTTGGTTTAAGTTGGAAGCAGATGCTAATGCTGGAGTAATTAATATCGAAGTCACAAGCAATGATTTCGAATCTCCTGCGATTTCAGTTTTTAAAGGCAATGGAGATTGTACCCAGTTAGTCCAGGTTCCACTTACCAACGGAAATCTGAGTTGCGCCATCGGTTCATTTGGTAAGGTGCAGGCGATAGGTACAGCTATTACCCCCTCATCTAATTATTACATCGCAGTGAGTTCTTATCTCAGTATTGGTGGAGATTTTAATTTATGTGTATCCACCAATAAAAACGGATCTGTTTGTGTGCTTGATCGGAATTTGCAGGTAACAGCACGTTCTAATGGCGGACCGCTTGAAGGACCGTTTACGGCCGGTGAAAAAGTGAGCTTTTGTCTTAATGTCAATGAGTATACTGCAGCCAGTAATGGTTGTCAATGGTTCCAGGGTATTATTCCTGTTTTTGGAAATGGTTGGGATATTTCTTCATTTGATGGAATTGGTCAGCCCTTGAAGGCTTCACTTAATGGTGTTGAAAATCAGGATTCGATGAGAGGAAATTATGGTGCTTCGCATTGGAGATGGCTGGATAATGTAGGATATCATCACACTAATTCGCGACTGGTCATTGGTGATTTTGATAACAATGGAAGAGTAGAAATGTGTAACAGTGTGTACGAAATGGACTGTCCTTTTTCTGCCGGCACCTTAGGTGGATGCTGTGGACCGTGTTGGGATAATGCCGGAGATATTCTTCCTGCAGGATGGTTTGCTTATGGTATAAATGGATCCTGTGCTACACCTGGGCCACCCATCAAGGTAGACTGGGGTGATGGTAATATATGCGGAGGCGTAATGGGTCCGTGGAATTTTTGTTTTGATCTCGTGACTCGATCTGTTCCGGATTGTATGGGTTCTGATTCCAGCAAGAGAGATCTTACACTAGGTTTTTACACATTTGCGGATGGTGAGATTGGTGCATGGGATGGGGGCCAATCTGTATGTGCGCTGGATCAGCCTGTCAAGGTTTCATTCAAAACACAATGCGGAAGAGTGACGCGAATGCCATTCGAAGAACTTCCTGATTTATGTGACGGAGATATATTTAATTATCAAATTGCAGAGGATGGAATTGATTTTTGGGAATGGAATATCAGCCCCGCCCGAATGCTGCCATTAGATATATATTCAGGTCAAAATGGATTTGTCATAGAAGGTGTCGTTCAAAATATCAGCTCTTCATCAGAGAATATCACCGGAATTTTAATTGGCCACGTGAGTGGGTCTGAAGATATTATTTTACGACAGTTTCATTTTGATGCTGTCAATTGTCATCCATATCAGAATGAACCTTTGTATGTAGATAACGATATACCGACTCCAGCTGATCCACTGCATCCCGGAGAGAATGTTACAGGTTTACAAATAAAACATCGCTCAACTATTCGTGATGAAGGAAGCCTTAGGGTGTACCCGGTGCCTGCAGATCAGCAGGCTATCATAGAATGGAATCTTCCATTTGCCGCCCCTGGCGAGGTAAGCATCTTTAATTCACAAGGTGTACAGATATCATCATTTAATGTTAATCCAAAGGAAATCAATAGATGGCAATTGGATCTTAAGGACTTTCATCCCGGTGTTTACCTGGTCCGTTATCAAAGTGCAACACACCAATACATTGCCAGGATGGCCAGGATATAAAGGACATTTTAGGACCACTAACTGTCTTGTGGTATCATTTTTGATCTTATACCCTTTGCAGCATGTTGTATGAGGTATGAATGTATTGATCTACGGTCAGCTCTATAAGCCAAACCATAAAGAACCTTTGCTCGATATTACCAGGGCCATCCAACAGGAAGGGCTGGTTGCCTTCGTTGATGAGGATTATTGGGTTCAGGTTGATCCTGATGTACGCCAGCAGGTTGAGGTCAACCTGTTTAAAGGCTTTGCAAAAACAAAAATAGATGTGGTGTTGGCGCTGGGTGGCGATGGAACCGTTCTCGGAGCCGTTGCACTAGTCAACGAGCATCAAATTCCAGTGATGGGTATCAACCTCGGACGACTCGGCTTTCTGTCAAGTATTGAAGGAAAATTTGGAGGTTATGCCATTCATGAACTGGCGCGAGGAAGATATCATTACGATGATCGCACCATGATCTGCCTTGAATCTGAAAGTGCTGATATCTTCCAGGATTCACGTGTGGCGCTTAATGATTTTACGCTTCATAAGCGGGATACATCTTCCATGATCACGATCCATACTTATATCAATGGTGAATTGTTGAATTCTTATTGGGCAGACGGATTGATTGTAGCAACACCCACAGGCTCAACAGGATACTCGTTGAGTTGCGGTGGACCGATTATTTTTCCCAATTCTGGCAACCTGATAATTACGCCTGTTGCTCCACATAATCTTAGCGTACGTCCCATTGTAATTTCAGATACAAGTGTGATATCTTTTGAAATAGAAGGTCGTGCGGAAGGATTTTTATGTACGCTTGATTCAAGATTTGAAACTGTTACGTCGGAGAATAAACTATCAGTACGTAAAGCAGATGTGCATGCTCGATTGATTCAGTTGTACAACTATTCATTTCTTAAGACACTTCAGGATAAACTCACCTGGGGAAAAGATTCCCGCAACTAATGCACACGACCATCATCCGTATAGAATGGCATGGTATGACATTGCAGACGGACCTGAATCTAGGTCATTGTATCGCTATCCCTTTAGATCATGAGAATGCACAACCCAATGCTTTTTTTGCCCCTCTATACGAGGCCACACCACATCATGCAGGTGTATGGGTAGGAGATACTCGCCAGGGAGCCAGTGTTAATTTTTATAATGTGCGCATTAATCCTCATGGTAATGGTACTCATACAGAATGCGTGGGTCACATATCCTCTGAAAGATATTCTGTCCATCAGGCATTGGGCTGCGGACGATGGCTGGCACAACTCATTTCAGTGTATCCGTTGGCGCAGGAAAATGGAGATCGGGTTTTAATGGATTTGGATTGGGAATCGGGAGCTGAGGCATTAATTGTTAGGACTCTGCCAAACCATGCGGATAAGAAGTCACGTATCTATGGAAATACAAATCCACCTTATATGGATTCCGGATTGGCGCGCAGATTGGCAGATGAGGGGATAGAGCATTTATTGCTTGACCTTCCTTCCGTTGACAGGGAGGAGGATGGAGGTGCCTTGTTATCACACAAAGCATTCTGGAGATATCCGGAAAACCCACGACTTACAGCTACGATTACAGAGATGATATATATTGACAATGTCATACCGGATGGCCTATATTTACTTGAGATACAAATTCCTGCATTAGAGCTGGATGCAAGCCCTAGCAGGCCATTTATTTATCCATTGAAATGAAAAAATCCTTGTTTCCCGAGCATTCAGAGACCTACGAAGCCTTCCTGGCTTTCGAGGTGAATGCGTACAAGGAAAAGATCCAGTATATCGAAGAAAATTTCTTCATGCTGCGAGAACTGGACGCTGATGAATATTTTGATATGATGGTATTGTATAGTGAGGCATTGTTTGAATCAGCAGAATATGCGCGCCAGGCAAAGCTCGCCGATCATATTCTCGAAATGAGCATAGAACGGAATATAGTGATGCACCGTGATCAGGATATTTATTTTGAAACCCTCTTTAAGAAAGCAGCGTCATTACATAATCTTGAAAAGATAGATCAGGCTGTTCATATACTCAAAGAATTGCTCAAGATCAATCCTGATCATGAGAGCACAAAACTATTCCTGATCAATTGTTTTATTCGCCAGAAAAAACCAACAATTCGACCATATCGAACAATCAGCCTTGTGTTATTACTATTGAGCTCAGTGGTGATTGGCATGGAATTAATTTTCGTGAAGCGACTATGGCCTTCATGGGTAACGGTGGTAGAGTTGATTAGAAACGGATTCTTTATTACTGGAGTTATCCTGATGGTTGCAGGAGAAGTAATGGTGAGGTACAGGGCAGTCGAAGATGTCTATACATTCACGCGTGCTACTAAAAAGAAGAAAGAAGAGACAGGAGTATAAATTCTTATTCAAACCTCTGCAAGCAAGGAAGACATTATCTATCGAAGAAAAGTCTACCTAATTAATGTCACATCACCTACAAGTCTGACTTCCTTTCCATCTGACAAACGTACTCTTGAAAAATAAGTGAATACCTGAGGATTCATATCCTTTCCCCTGAATTTTCCATCCCAACCCTGAAATGCATCCAACCGGATGTCATTTACGTAGAGTATGACTTCTCCCCATCTATCAAGGATAGTAAGTTCATGTATGTATACATCTGGAAGCTTGCTATAAAAACTGAAAAGATCGTTGATGGCATCCTGGTTTGGAGTAAAAACATTAGGAGCGTAAATAGCATCAACAAGTTGGGTATCCATTGGAAGGACATGAATAATTGCATTCAGTAAATAGGAACAAAATGAAGTGTCAGTGATTGTGATCGACAGCAGTGTGTCCGAAGTTGGGAAAGCGAGCGTAGAAGAACACGAGTTGCATTGTATAATACCAGAAGGCTCCCAAGCATATATTAATTGACCCGATGCCGTATCGCCACTTATAAATAAGAAAAGCGAATCGCCGGACACAACTTCATAATATGGATCAATAAAAAATTGATACGCAGGTTGTGAATCAATTGAAACTGTATCTGACAAATGACACCCATGGAGATCTGTTGCTGTTACAGAATATATTCCTGCCTGCAAATCTAAAGCTATGGAATCGGTTAGTGATGAAAGACTCCATTGATATGCAAATGGACCTACCCCAGTTGCATGTGCGAAAATGGTCCCCTGCGTTTCACAGTTCCATGTTGCACTAGTAGTCAGGTTCATGGGCGGATAAAAAGCGATATATACTTCCAGTGAAGAATCACATCCCGTAATCGTATCAGGTAACACAAATGAATATGCTCCTGCAGTATTCAGCCATTGTCCCTGCACATTGACGGAATCACCTTGACACAGAAAATCTTGTTGAATGACAATTAGTGGAGAGCAGGATGGACCAAGTAAAAAATGAAAAGTTACCTGTCCACAAATAGTATCTGCGATATAGTCTGATCCATAAATTAATTCAAGACCCGTAGGCAGCAAAGTGCTATCCACAAAGATATTATATGCACCTACCTCAAACACACCACTTACATAACCGTTTTGATCAGTAATGTTGATGATTGGTCCCTGGTTAATCAAATGATCCAGCACCACAGTAATTCCTTCCACGATAGTATCGGTGAGTGAAACAATTCCATTTCGATCCACATCCGACCATACATAAGCCTCTATGAAGATAGAATCAGGACGACCAATGATAATTTGAATTAATGAATCACACCCAGAAGAAGATAAAATATGAAATTCGTAATGGCCGGTATCTGCATAAGTACTATCACCAATATTTAGCATTTCTCCGGGACATAAGCTGAACAACTGATCAGGACCTGTGATAAAACAATTTTCAACCAACAATAACGACACCACGATTGAGTCATCACAATTCACGATAGATGCAATGGCACTGTCAATTACAATATTCCATTGTGATGATAGTAAATCACGATTAAATAAAGCTGTATAAATGGATGAGGGATATTCTTCAAAAACAAATTGTCCGTCCATGCCTGTAGCAGCTTCCCCTGCATGCAAGCCACCAGATGTAATTACTACCGGAATGTTTGGCAATAAAGCATCACCTGCATTAATGATTCCATTATCGTCGCTATCGAGATAAGTCAATACTGTGACCGATCCCACTCCGGGATACAGGATAATATCTAATGGCTCGGACGTAGCAACACATCCATTGGTGGTAGTAATTTCGAAAGAATAACTACCATCTGCGGTAATCACAAAGTCATCAGGTAATGTTGCGCCCGAAGAAATTACATTTCCATTATGTATTAATGAATACCCGGTCATCTGCAGTCCATCCGGAAGACAAACTGTAAGTGGATCACATTCGATATAACACCCTCCAGGAATTAAGTCAACAGGAGCAGAGGGCATTATGAAAACAATATTGCTTGTAGTTTCACAACCATAATTATTGAAAGCAGTTACAAAATATCCTCCCGCTGATTCAGTTTCGATGCTAACTCCTGCCTGGCCATCCGACCAGATATAATTTACACCAGCCTGCGGATTTATAACTGAAAGGGTGTTTACATTATGACTACAACCTGTTCCACCTGAAAGTGAAACCTGAGGTAAATCTGGCAAGGAATAGATTTCTATTAGTATGGAATTGGTATCAGATAAGCAGCCATTGAGCAGGTCTTCTGCAACAACGGAATAAGTAAATACACCGGGGCCAGGTAGATTCCCT
>JALYSC010000462.1 GCA_030855005.1 Bacteroidota bacterium
AGCTACTCTTACGCAGGATGCCATGGCAGTTTCCATGGCATTCGATAATTGTAGCAGCGGCAATGGTTATGCCATGGGCATGGGCGTACCCTTTTCCTCCGGAGATCAGTTTGAAGGCTTGTTTAGCGGTGTAGCTTTTGTACCAACAGGAACAAGTTATCCTTCTCCAAATCAATGGTACCATATTGTCATGTTGAGAGATGGGGGCATCACGAAATTTTATTTTAATGGGGTTCAAACTCCAAACACCTACACAACAACTCCATCCACTCCAACTGGTTTCCGTATCGGCGGACAAAATGGTTGCCGTTTTTGGAATGGCTAAATCGATGATGTAAGAATCTACGACCGTGCACTGCAGTCTGATGAAGTGGTAGAGCTTTATAACGTAGAGAATGTGAGCTGTGGGCCTGACTTGTCATCAGATCTTGTTGGGTATTGGGATTTTAATGATAATCTGGAGGACCAAACCACGAATAGCAATCATGGTATTGGCTCGGGAGGAATTAATTATGTCAATGGTGTCTGTGGCAGCTCCAATGGAGCATTACAATTCGATGGAGTTAATGATCTGGTTGATATTCCGGATCATCCAGCGTATGCGTTTGGTACTGATCCATTCACTGTTTCATTTTGGATGAAGACCACCCAGGTTCCCGGAATCGAAAGTGTTATTTCGATGAAAAATAATGGCAACAATGGAGATGGTATAGTGACATTCCTAAATCTTACGGGTAACGGAAAAGTCTCTGGTAGAGTGAGAGGTGGAGAGGATGCTTCTTCTAGTGGCCCACTATTAAATGATGGCGACTGGCACCACATCGTATACACCAGGAATGGAACTGCTCAACGGATATTTGTAGATGGTGCTTTAAACAATTCCGCCAGCTTGCGTTGGTGGATGCCACGACTACGTATTCTATCAATCTGGGATTAAATAGCCGTTTTGTCGGAGGATATTATGAACAATACACAGGCAAATTGGACAATTTCAGATTATATGACCGGGCCCTGACGATAGCTGACATTGAAGCATTATACAACGCAGAAAATGCGACTTGTTGTCCGGATGCAGATGAGGATGGATATACAACCTGTGACGGTGATTGTAATGACGATGATGATACCATTCATCCCGGAGCAACTGAATTGTGTAACGGCATTGATGATGACTGTGATGGTGATACGGATGATGCAGATACTGAAGTAACAGGCCAATCCACCTGGTATTGCCGATGCAGATGCAGACGGTTATGGTGATGCCGACGTAATCGAATTGTCATGCAATCAACCATCAGGTTATGTCTCCAATGATGAAGACTGCGATGACGATGATGAAATGATAAACCCAGAAGCCCTTGAGATTTGCAATGGAGTAGATGACGATTGTGATGGACTCACAGATAACGAAGATTCTAATGTAACAGGCCAAGACACCTGGTATGCCGATGCAGATGAAGACGGATATGGTGATGCCGAGGTAACCGAATTGTCATGCAATCAACCATCAGGTTATGTCTCCAATGATGCAGACTGCGATGATGCTAACGAAATGATTCACCCCAATGCCCCTGAAACCTGCAATGGAATTGATGATGACTGTGACGGCTTCATAGATGGAGATGATCCTATTGTCATAGGACAAGCCACCTGGTATGCTGATGTGGATGGAGATGGCCATGGAAATCTTATGAGTACAACACTTGCTTGCAGTCAGCCTCCCGGATACGTGTTCAACAATGATGATTGCAATGACACCGATGGAACTATCTACCCGGGCCAAACAGAAGTTTGCAATGGAGTCGATGATGATTGTGATGGACTTGTCGATGCTGCCAACCCTGGCATCGCAGGATTATTGGCGTGGTACCTGGATGTCGATCAAGATGGCTATGGAAATAGTAGCATTATCATTTTCGCTTGTCAACAACCTGAAGGATATGCAGGACTAAGTGGGGATTGTGATGATACCAATGAAGATATCAACCCCGGGGCTGAAGAAGTCTGCAATAACATCGATGATAACTGTAATATGGAAGTGGATGAACGTCTCGATTGCGATGAAGATGATGTCGATCATGATGGTATTCCGGATGCTGTCGATAACTGCCCTGACGTGCCAAATCCCGGTCAGTCAGATGGTGATTGCGATACAGTAGGAGATGCCTGTGATGTGTGCCCCGGCGGAGATGACCGAATTGATAACAATCTCGATGGACGTCCTGATTGCAAATACCCGCCGGCGTATGCACTTATCATACCGGAATGGAAATGCGGTCCTAAAAAAGTGCTGGTCTGTCATTCAAGTAATACCGGATCAAAGACGCTTTGCATCGCTTTCAATGCCCTGCCTGCTCACATGGCACATGGTGATTTTCTCGGACCGTGTGGAAATGCTTCCTGTAATGGAAATGGATTTTCAACAGCTGAGTTGGATCTCGAAAATTTAATAGAACCTGGTGAGCAGGTTGTTGATTCATTATGGTTTAATCATGGTGAAGAACGCTCATCTTATTTGGCTGAAATAGCAGGCCTCGATCTGATGCCGAATCCTGGTAGACACCTTGTGCACCTGACATGGGTCTCCAAAAAAGATGGAATAAATGTGGTGCGAATATTTGATCTTACCGGACAACTGCTTAAATCGTACAAGATTGAGGTGCAGGAGGGATTAGAGCATATTGACATCCACACGCATGACCTGAACGAAGGGATGTATTTTGTGGTACTCCAAACATCAACCAATACCTTTTCAAGGACGTGGATTAAAACAGAATAAATCGCTTTGTGACTAGAATAAATGGCCCGGCAATCTGTATATCAGGTTACCGGGTTTTCTTTTCGTTTTCTCCTGATTTGGAAAATTCAATGCCGTCATTCTCCGAAGGCAATACAAAAAGTAATTTTCCATCCGATTAATTGCCTCTTGTAAGTC
>JALYSC010000463.1 GCA_030855005.1 Bacteroidota bacterium
TGCTCATCTCGATTTACTCTTTCTCGATGTCGAAATGAGTGACGGTACAGGATTTGAACTGCTTGACAAAATTAAGGATCAACATTTCCCGGTCATTTTCACTACTGCACATGATGAATTTGCCATACGTGCATTCCGCTACAATGCGATAGATTATCTACTGAAGCCAATAGACCCGGATGAATTTATTGAAGCAGTTCAAAAAGCCAAAGACCACCAACATCAATCCACACTTCGGAAGCAATTTGCACAACTGGTGCAAACGAGTCAGGACAAAACCTTTGACCGGATCACACTAGCCACCAGTGAGGGACTCATCTTTACAAATACAAAAGATATAACCCGTATCGAAACCTATGGGAATTACTGTTTTGTCTTTCTGGCAACAGGTGATCGATTACTGGTCTCCAAAAATTTGAAAGAGTTTGAAGAAATGCTTCCAGAACCTGAGTTCTTTCGTATTCATCAATCCCATATAGTCAATACCCTGTTTGTAAAAAAGATCATTAAAGATGATGGCGAACAAGTCATCATGTCAGATGGCATGAAAATACCTGTCTCACGCAGGCGCAAGGAAGAGTTTATGCATGCAATTGCACAACAGAATAAATAAGGCAATTTTTAGAAGCAGCGCTTATACCTCCGGTAAAACGATCGCGTCTACCATGGCTTTGAGCCGCATGAAACCCAATACCTGTCCATCTTCTGAGCTCATGACCGGTTCATCACTGGCATCATCATCATCATCATCATCATCGACCGGAAGAACAGAGAAGGCAAGAAAGTCCAGCAGATCCTGTTCCGGATAATCATCAGAGATTTCGGTGATAAATTTATCCAGATCACCGTCAGCTTCTTCCAGTGAATCCCAGTTAGCGTCTTCCATGTCGTAGAGGAGCTCCTCGTCATCCACTTCTTTATAGGACCCACCCCGTTTGAGGCTTTCCAGAGCTATAGTACCCAGAAAGATAAGGTACGCCTGATCTTCATCAGTGAGTGTGATCTCATCATCTTCCATGATCAGGTATTTGAGGCTTTCCATGTAAGGAGATGGATCAAGCGCTCCATTCTCACCCTCTTCCAGGATCTTGTCAATCATTTCTTCGGTAACTTTCATAGTAGTGGATATGTTAAGGCAATATTACGATAAAATACAATATGTGTCGGTGGAAGAAATTGGCTGATCTATTATTGAAACGATATAAAGGATGGAGTGTTCAGGTTGAAACATATTTAAAGGGATCTCTAATAACCTTGATTTCTCCGCTTCTTCCTCTGGCCCATGTTACTTCGACCTGCTATGCTCCATCCTTGTCCGGCAGTTCAGCATCCGGGGTGTATCAATCCCTTTTAGAAGTTAATAGTGGTTCGCTAAACATCTAGCAATATGCACTATTGAACGTTAGATTTGCACGATGATATCTGCGAAATTTCCTGCAACAAAGTTGATTTATATACTTGTAATGCTGTTGCTGATGTCATGCTCAACAAAATCAAATCGTACAGTGAAACTTGAATCCTGGGTTGAAGAAAAATCCAATGGCGAATACATAGTTGCCGACCGACTACTAGAGTTAAATCCATTAACTCTCATCAAAGGGAAGAAGACTGCCATACTGGGCATGAAGAATGATACCAATGTGCAGGTAAGGGTAACATGGTATAAAGATGCGCCTGACCTGGGTCTTGATATGGATTCTATCAGGGTGAATATGCTATTGGCGCAGCAGGACATGGAGTTTTCCAAATCAATTGCATCGCAATTTGAGAATGCAGATGTTGGTAAAATTTCAATTGGGGTAATAAAGCCCGCCATTTATTTTCTTCCTTTTGGTGAGCCTGATCCTGTCTCACGACAAAAAATGCTTGATCAGATTTTTGCTTTTTTAGAAAAAAACGAAAAGACTGATTATGCCAATATCTGGATTGAATGGATGGAAGACTCTATCTATGGAAAAGAATTTAGAGATGTCATCCCTAATGGATATTGGTACCGTGTAGATTCGTATCATGACAGGCATAAAATTGTATCACTTGATTTTGAATACAGTGATACTATTGATCGCGATGCAGTTTCCAAAGGTTGGGAGGTAAATACATTAGCAGACCGTGCGGGTCAATATCAGAAAGCAGCTTATGATGCTGCTATAGCATGGGCAGCAAAAAATCTTTCACAACCTTATCACGTTGAAGGCAATCATTACATGTCTTTTCATCCGGAAGAAGGAGATCCGATGGCAGTAAAATATTCCTATCCCATCTATGATACGCCACCGCCAGAAGGTGGTGTTGAACCTGAAAATAAAGGATATGTAACTGTGTTGTACCAGGTGGATCAGAAGAAAGTTATCCGTGTTGTCAAAGATGATGATCAATAATGTCACAGGATCGATATGCAGATACCGGAGTAGGTTATTATGAATTAGGAACGCATTTCATAGTACAATGTCCGAAGTGTGATGGTAAAGCTATTGTCGAAAAATCCACAGGAAATTGGAAGCTAAAATGTACTTCATGTTTTCACGTGGCGAAGGAAGGCAATTGGTATGGTGCTATGACTGCCTACGCGAGTGTGATGTGCAGAGAATGTCATCATCCCATACAACGCAGCACGCCCAGTAATGGGATCTGGAAGAAAATAATGCTTCGATGTGATAATTGTGGTGATGAATGCGAATATGAAGCTCACCTCTCGAGGCATCTTATCAACGAAGGCCTCATGTGTGATACTGTTTTTGGATTGCCTCTATGGCTGCAAAAGGAATTTCGTGATGAGGTATTCTGGGCCTTTCATTATGAGCATCTAAGTATCCTCGAGGATTTTATTAAATCAAAACTGAGGGAGCGAGGTATTTCTCCGCGTAATACAATTCGTAAAAATAGTTCTATCATCAGTCGTCTGCCCGTGTTTATAAAGAAGGCGGGTAAT
>JALYSC010000074.1:0-2723 GCA_030855005.1 Bacteroidota bacterium
ATGTCTTGGTGATGAAACGTATTTTTCAATAAAAACGGATCCATCTCCAAAGGAAGCCAATGCTTCACCCATGGCCCTATCAATCTGTGTTGCTAATTCTTCTTCATGGTGCACGATTCGCATTCCTTTTCCACCTCCACCTGCGGCTGCTTTAATCAAAAGAGGGTATCCGATTATTGCAGCAATTTTTCTTGCCTCTTCAGGATCAGCGAGAGCCTCATCTGTCCCAGGCACCATTGGTATATCAAAATTCTTTGCGGCTTTTTTAGCTGCCAGCTTATTTCCCATCATCCGAATACTTTCTGGAGAAGGTCCGATGAAAATAATTCCAGCTTTCCCTACGGCAGCAGCAAATACATCATTTTCAGATAAAAAACCATAACCGGGATGAATGGCATCTGCGTTGACTTCCAATGCAGCGGTGATAATGCTGTCCATGTTGAGATAACTTTCCCTTGAAGGAGCATGGCCGATATAAACTGCCTCATCCGAGAGCGTGACATGTGGACTTCGCCTGTCAGCATCAGAATATACTGCGACAGAAGCAATACCCAATCTCCTGCAGGTACGTATTACACGGCAAGCAATTTCTCCGCGATTGGCAATCAATATCTTTCGGATGGGTTTAATCATGCGTGCAAGTTATAAACATAAATTCTTTTACTTTCAGCCCGAAACAACTACTTCATGACGAGGGCGGAAGATATTCTTTGGAAACCTGCTTTGGATGATATCACTCAGTCAAGGCTCTTCGACTATAGAGCATGGTTGAAGGAGCATTTTGATATTGTAACCAGTGATTATGAATCTCTTTGGGCATGGTCTGTAGAAAATCCTGAAGTGTTTTGGGAAAGTATCTCATCTTTTTTTCAATTTAAATTTCATACACCGTATCAGGAAGTGATGTCAGCAGATCCAATGCCGGATACGATATGGTTTGAAGGAGCAACCATCAATTACGCAGAGCATATTTTTAAGGGAATGTCAGGTCAACAAAATGCAATTCTATTTGCTACTGAATCCCAGGACACCCGAACGATCTCCGTAGCAGAAATGTGGGCGAACGTATCGCGTTTCCAAAATTATTTTCTTTCGAATGGAGTCAAAGCAGGCGACAGGGTAGTAGGATATCTTCCAAATATTCCGGAAGCAACTTATGCATTTCTCGCTGCAGTTTCACTTGGTGCTGTTTGGTCATGTTGTTCACCCGATTTTGGGGTTAGCAGTGTAATAGACCGTTATGCACAAATTGAACCCGTCATCCTGATAACCGCGGATGGATACTATTATGGGGGTAAAACGCATGACAGGACAAGTGAAGTCAAATCGATTCGAACATCATTATCAAGTCTTCGTAATACGCTTATCATAAATTATATTGGACGTAGTGAGGAGTTGATGAACGATCAGAGTACGCCGTATAATCATCTCCCATTTGTAGCGGGGGCAATGCCTGATTTTATTCCTGTGGCATTCAATCATCCCCTTTGGATATTGTATTCTTCAGGCACAACGGGAGCACCAAAAGCAATCACGCACTCACATGGGGGCTGTCTTCTCGAACATTTCAAATACCTCGCGTTTCATAATGATGTTCATGCTGGAGAAACCTTTTTCTGGTATACGACTACAGGTTGGATGATGTGGAATTTTCTGCATGCTTCGATGCTGTTGGGTGCCACCATCGTGCTTTATGATGGAAGCCCGGGTTATCCTAATCTAAATAAACTCTGGAGTCTTACTGATGAATTAGAAATCCATCATTTTGGAACCAGTGCTCCATTTTTAGTTGCGTGTATGAAAGAGGGCATTCAGCCCAGTAAAGAATCCAATCTTTCTGCTTTACGAAGTATTGGGTCTACAGGTTCACCATTACCTCCGGAAGCATTTGATTGGGTGTATGATAATATACATGACCGCATCTGGTTATGCTCTATGAGTGGAGGTACTGACGTATGTACTGCTTTTGTGGGTGGAGTAATTGAAAAAAATGTTGTGCGCGGAGAGATCCAGGCACGCGCGCTGGGATGCAGTCTATATGCTTTTGATGAAGATCGGCAACCAATTATTGGATCGCTGGGGGAAATGGTAATTACAAAACCAATGCCATCCATGCCGGTTTATTTTTGGAATGATCCTGAAAAGAAAAAATACAAGGCGAGTTACTTTGAAGATATACCGGGAGTGTGGCGTCACGGAGATTGGGTCAAGATCAATGAAGAGGGTGGACTGGTAATATTTGGAAGATCGGATGCAACCCTTAACCGCCAGGGAATCCGAATTGGAACTGCAGAAATATATCGTGTATTAAATGAGATTCACGAAATAGAGGACAGCCTTATTGTTAATCTTGAACTGGAAGGTGGAAGACATTACATGCCCCTATTTGTCAAAACGAGAAATAATAAATCTGTTGATGATGAGCTCATTGCGAACATCCGGCAGTCGCTTAAAACAAAATGTACTCCACGACATGTGCCTGATGAAATCATCCAGGTGACAGATATCCCTTATACCATTAGTGGCAAAAAAATGGAGGCGCCAGTGAAGAAAATTTTGATGGGTATGCAGGCTGAAGATACGCTCAACAAAGACGCTATGCGAAATCCTGAATCATTAATATTCTTCCAACAATTTAAAATTCCGGATGTGACATAATAAAAAAGGATTCAGAATTTCTGAATCCTTTTTTATTAGAAGTCACTCAAGTATTTCGCAGTTGA
>JALYSC010000074.1:2733-4260 GCA_030855005.1 Bacteroidota bacterium
GAGATAATCCAGAATGTCATCATTATCAATACGTCTGCCCGCAACCCGCAGAATATGATCGCAATCGTCCAGGTCAAAATTAATTTTAAAAGCCGGAAATTGTAGCTGCAAACCTTTCAGCAATTGAGATGCAATTTCGGTTGTATCCACATTCGTTTTAAAAACTTCTACGATTGGAGTTTCCGTTTGACGAATTCTGCGAAAGGCTTCACATAAATACATGACAATCAGATTGAATGCTGAAATGAATTATTGATTGACGAAAATAACATTGGCTTTGATCTGAGCTGCCTCACTCAACATAGCGCCAGGAGAATCTTTTGAAATTCCGAAATCGAGTCTATTTATTTCACCTTTTACTTTGAAGCCAACCATTTCCTTGTTATCCCAGGGTTGTACGTTTTTTGTGGCTATTACATTTAATGTAACCTGCTTGCTTACGCCATGAAATGAAAGTAAACCTGCTACTTCGTAGCTAGTATCACTATTTTTTTTGAAAGAAGTGCTGTTGAAGGTCATGTCAGGATATTTTTCAACATCGAAAAAATCCTTTCCTCTCAGGTGTTCATCACGGCTATCATTGTCGGTGTCAATCGAGCTCATATCGCCCACAAGGGAAAGGGAAGCATTAGCAAAATCATTGCCTGAAGAAACAAGCGATGCGGATTTTAATTTAATTGATCCTTCCACATCAGATACCATTAGATGAACCAAGGAAAACTGAAGGTTTGAATGAGCATCATCCAACGCCCATATGCCTTGTGAGAAAACTGTATTTGTTAAAAATAGGAGACTTAAAATAATATAAAAGTGAATTGCTCTCATAACTATGATTTGTTGTTATTTAAATAGTTAGTTAGATTATTAGAAAGGATTTCTGTCCATCCGGCAACAAAATTAGCTTTTGCAAAATCAGCTTGAGCAGGAAACGATTCAAGCCCCCTATGTGTGAGTCTGACATTAGTGAAAATGCCATCGGGAAATAACTCAAATCGCACATAAGAAATGCCGTCATAACCATCATAACGCCAGCTGTATTCTAATCTTTTGCCCGGGATGACATCAGTAATTTTACAGAGGTGAAGATATTGTGTGCCTTCTTCACTTCCGCCCATAAAAGAAAATTCAAAATCAAGAACTGGTTCAAATTTTTCGATATCAAAATACCATTTCTTCATTTCCTCACGATCTGTCAATGCATGCCATATTTCATCCAGACTTGCAGCAAACTTTCTTTCCATTACGATCGGCCCTTCTGGTGCCAGGTTCATTGAAGATGCATATTCCTCCAGGCGGTTTAATGTTTGATTGCCACCTTCTTTAGCTCCGAATTCTCTTATCACTCGTTCAAGTTCGGCGGCTGATGGGAATACAGAAGCCATAGTAATTTGTGTTTTATTTCCTATACCTTCAAACGTAATGCGGACATTAAAACTTATATCCGCTGTATCTTCATCTCCTGAATGTTTATATACCATGTATTCGGGTTCCTTCACCTCAATAAAATCAATCTTATTAAGATAATCC
>JALYSC010000074.1:4270-9906 GCA_030855005.1 Bacteroidota bacterium
CATCAGGACCATGCAATGTATATCGCCATGAACCACCTGTGCGGGTATCACAATGAGTAAATGTATTTGTAAATCCATTCGGCCCTAACCAATGCATAATGTGCCTGGGATTAGTCCATGCTTCCCAAACAAGTTCGCGAGGAGCATTGATCAGGCGTGAAATGATGAGTTCATTATCAGCCGCGGTGATGACGTCATTTTGCTTTTCCATGATTTTGATTTTTTGATTGTAATTCGTTGAGGTAAGATTCCAGTGAATCGAGACGCGCAGACCAACACTTTTTATACTGTTCTACCCAATGTGATACTTCATTGAGTTTCTCCAGTTTAGCCTGACAATAGCGTTCACGACCCTGTTGATTAATTTCTATCAGTCCGCACTGCGTCAGAATTTTGATGTGTTTTGATATGGCAGGACGACTGATATCAAAGTGCTCTGCAACCGCATTAAGATTGAGCGATTTGGACGAAAGCATATGAATAATTTCCCTTCTTGTGGGATCTGCTATTGCTTGAAATACATCACGTCGCATGCGGTTGAAGTTTGAATATGTAACTAATCGGTTACAAATATATGCGTAACCGATTAGTTACACAATACCTCTTCGAATTATTTTTCAAATAGCTTTTTGAACCTGCAGGATTATTGCTGGGGTTCATTGTAACTGACCATCCATTGGACACCATATTGATCAGAGAACATTCCAAACAGACTGGCCCAGAAGGTTTTCTCCAAAGGCATAAAAATCTGACCTCCATCTGTGAGACCGGCATAGACCTTTCTAGCCTCCTCTGCGCTTTCGGTATTGATAGATATATAGTAACTATTTCCTCTGACGCCCTTAGGAAATCCTGCTGGTATGTCACTACCCAGGAGCACAGAGCCTTTTTGTAAAGGAAGTGAGATATGCATGATTTTCTTTTCTTCTTCAAGTGGCACGGGAGGGTCAGTAGGCATGTCTCCATAGCGGCTTATGAGGCTGAAGTCTCCGCCAAATACTGTTCTATAGAGATTGAAAGCCTCCTCACAGTTACCGTTGAAGTGTAAATAAGAATGTGCGTCTGCCATGATGATTTAGATTTAGAGTGATAAGATTCATTAGTAAACAGAACAAATCTACAAGCTATAGTATCAGCTGATAAGGTGTGAATACGGCATTGTCATGGGTTGATTACGACAGTCAGACTGTTTACATTTGCTAAATGAAAAATATCTCTATCCTGATACCTCAAAAAGCAATCCTTGGTAGTATCGAAGGCCCCAGACAACTCCTCACTCAGGTCAATCAATTCGCCAATGCACGTCGCCAGCCAGCTCTTTTCAATGTGCAATTGGTTGGACTCAAAAAGGATATGCCGATTGTCGGAGGACTTTATACGATCCATTGTGATAAGGTATTGAGTGAAGTAGAATCTACTGACCTGATTATTATTCCTGCAGTGGATGGTGACATGGCTGCATCAATAGAAGCCAATAAAGAGTTTATTCCTTTTATTGTCGAGCATTATCAAAAAGGTACGGAGGTTGCCAGTTTGTGTATGGGTGCTTTTATCCTGGCGGCTACAGGATTGATGGATGGAAAAAAATGCACTACGCATTGGGTGGCTGCTAATGATTTCAGGCAGATGTTTCCACAGGTGCAGTTGATTGCTGAAAAAATCATAACCGATGAAAAAGGTATTTACACCAGTGGCGGAGCTTACTCGTATCTCAACATAATCCTCTATTTGATCGAGAAATTTGTAGGACGAGAAATGGCTATTTTATGTGCAAAAGTTTTTGCCATTGAATTTGAACGATCGAATCAGTCCAGGTTTATCATGTTCACGGGTCAAAAGGATCATGAAGATGAAGTAATTAAAACAGCCCAGAATTTCATTGAACAAAACTTTCAGGATAAAATCACAGTAGATGAATTAGCCAACCATTTGGCGCTGGGTAGAAGAAACCTGGAACGCAGATTTAAAAAAGCAACTTCCAACACCGTCGTCGAATACATACAACGCGTCAAAATAGAAGCGGTTAAGAAAAGTCTCGAAACAGATCGAAAGACTGTCAACGAACTGATGTATGAAGTAGGATATTCTGACACGAAGGCATTCCGCACGATCTTTAAGAAGATTACAGGTGTGTCTCCAATAGAATACCGCAATAAGTATGGAATTGAAAAAGTGCGGATATCAGCGTGATTAAGCGGAGTCTCCAGGTTTACAGGACGATCAGTAAGGAGAATCATTGCATCCTTTCCCTCCGCCCTGACTAAAAGGTCCTCGGTGGCGATTTTTACACCCGAGTCTGATTTGCATGCAGTTACCAGTATCATCATGCAGAAGAATAATGAAAAGCCGGAGTATTGATTGAAAAGAAAGGACATAGCTTTCAAAGGTAAAGATTGATTATAACCTTCTTATGCTATCCCAGGCACAATTATTTCTTTATTGATTCAACCTGTTTGATAAATTTTTCGACATCAGGATCACTATACATTCCAAATGAATCTATGAGGGTGCCTTTCTCCCCGCTATGAGTTTCAATGGCATACACTATTGATGTATCGGCAGGATCTGATTCGCCTTCGAATCTGTAAAAATGATTGATTTCTACAACCTCCGGACCGAAGACATTTTGAGTTCTCATCGAACAAATCCCTTTGGACGATGCTTTAAACTGCGTTGTGTAACCTTCCTGTGTAAGTCGGTTTAAAATGTCCACCATCGGAGACATTTGATCTTTTTCATCTATCATAAGTTGGGAATTTTCTTAAGGGAAAACAACTATATAACCAAATAGTTTTTAACAAAACAAACTCAATGGACTGCTGTTAAAATTGGGAAGACATGACGTAAATCCTGCCAGATAATTTCATCTTAGAAATCAAATTAAATAATATCCTAAGCAAATGAGTCTAATGAATCTTCAAATCGACCGTAATATAGGTAAGACAGAACGTATCGTTTCCGCCATAGCGGGATCGTTGCTTATGTTACATGGCATGAAACGTGGAAAGAAATTGTCCGAAATGTCATTGGGTGGTTATCTCTTGTTTCGCGGAGCAACCGGAATGTGTCCTGTAAAAAATAAAATTCTTCCTAATGGATTTTCCGGTACCAATCTTAAGCAGGGTGTCTTGAGTGGTATCAAAAATAATTTGAGTCTTAATTCTATTTCGGACTCAACTCACCACAACATTAATATCAAATCGAGTACAACCATCAATAAACCACGTGAAGAGGTGTACAAGTTTTGGCGTAAACTGGAAAATCTTCCTCTGTTTATGAAGCACCTGGAAAGTGTGACAATTCTGGATGACAAGACATCAGAATGGAAGGCAAAAATACCCGGAGGCCTGGGAACGATTAAATGGAAAAGTGAAATCGTCCACGATGCAGTCAATGAACGTATTGGCTGGAAGTCACTAGCTGAATCTGAAATCTCAAATGCAGGAAATGTCCGTTTTTCAGATAGTGGTATCGGTACATTAGTGGAAGCTGTCATTTCATATGATCCACCTGCCGGGAAGATAGGAGAAGCGGTAGGTCAGTTACTGACGCCTATATTCGAAAGTCTGGTTAAGGCCGATCTGGAAGGCTTTAAAAAGTACATGGAAAGTGGATCTAAAACCACCATCAATAATTAATTAATACCTCAATAATCAGAAGGCCAAACAAATTTTTGTTTGGCCTTTTTCATTTTTCCAGATTAGCCGGGAGATTGAGTTTCATCAATATACAGCACTTCCCACAAGTGACCATCAAGATCCTGAAATCCATGCTCGTACATCCAGCCATGATCTTTTACTTCGCGATGTGATGATCCTCCTGCATCTGTTGCATTTTGTACCATCTGATCTACTTTATCACGACTGTCAACCGAAATAGCAATTATTGCTTCAGTAGTTTGATGAGCATTTGCAATTTCCTTCTTCGTAAAGGTTTGGAAGAATTTTTCGACGAGCAGCATTACGTTAATATTTTCACCAATGATCATGCACGTTGCATTCTCATCAGTAAACTGAGGATTAAAGGTGAATCCTAGATTTGTAAAAAACGAAATAGATTTCTGTAAGTCTTTGACTGGTAGGTTTAAGAAAATTTGCTTTGCCATTATCTGCATGTGGTTTGAAGTGAAATGATAATACAAACGTAGTTCGTGTTAGAATAATAGAGCTAAGGATATAAAGACATTATAAGGGGTGTATTGCGACTAGTATCTATGCATGCGTTACCGGGTATGAAATTTTAGTGGAAGGATCTCCTGCATTATGCACAATTATAGATTGCCTAATCTATTGAGGGTTAATCGAATAAATTGATAATTGGCATCACGCTTAACTTTTGGAAACGGGCAAATAGAAATTACTGAAAGCCTAACTCGCTCATATTCAATGTTATATCCGTTTACAAAGGTTTACTTCCGTTTACTTACGTAAGCAAGGGTAAAAAGAACGAATGACAATTCGTCCATCCATCATCTTTGTTTCGTCTTCCAATAGAGTGGAACGATATAACATCTTTTATCACGTTTAATTATTATCGATTATGAGTACTTCAGTTGACAACCGCGTACAGTTACTTGGATTCCTTGGACAGGAAGTAGAACTACGCGAACTCGCACAGGGCAAAAAACTTGCAAGAATTTCCATGGCTACCAGTGAATTCAGGCGTACAGCAGAAGGTGAGCCTGAAAAAATAACCACCTGGCATAATCTCGTCGCCTGGGGGCCAATAGCTGAGACGATGAAAGAGATACTTCACAAAGGCACTAAAGTATTCGTGGAGGGAAAGATCTGCTACAGGCAATATGAGACTAAAGCAGGAGAGAAGAGGAATTCAACCGAGATTGTGGTCAGTAGTTTTAAAAAACTTGATCGCGACGTAAAAGCTGCATAAGAACAATTCACCAGATTGAAAATTAAGCCCGGTTCATCCAATCACTTATAGGTAAGATGTGGATACCGGGCTTAAATATTAATTAAAGAAAGAAAAGCTTGGCGTGGGGAGACTAATTGTTACCCAATTTAATTTGTATTGGCTCGATTTACAGGCCATACTGCGGTATTGACAAAGGCTGTTCAATCTTTAGGTGGACATGTTTGTGCCCCGACCAGCTACCTTTAAAAAACACTTACCGGGTAGATTTTTCGGTTATCACCAAAAACCGAGTTAGGCTTCGAGTGGACATTTTTTGGTCCATTTCCACCAGATATTGTACTTTCACATATAATTTTGTCGTTATTTGTAATTTACTATAAAAGAAGCCATAAGGGCTGAAATTCATTCTGTATGCCAGCACAGATGCACATGCAAACTCCATTTATCAACCGCTTCAGTCGCCTAATCCTGATTCTACTTGCCTTGTTTTCAGGAGGAGATCTGATTCATGCTCAGCAAACGGTCCTATATAAGGATGCAGAGGCTGATTATCAGAGTATGATAAAAGAATATGATCAGGGCTTATATGGACGAGCTGCGAGATCAGCAGAAAATTTTTTAACCACATATCATGATCCTTTATACCGTCAACTGACTGAGGAAGCCGAGCTTCTACAATTGAAGTCCTGGTTGCGCATGGAACACCCCGGTACCATCGCACAAATTATGGCATTCGCCAATGTTCATACTTCTGATCCAATTGC
>JALYSC010000075.1 GCA_030855005.1 Bacteroidota bacterium
ATCGAGGGGATGGTGATCCTGCACAGTCTTAACAAAACATCGCAAGGTGGAACGGATGGAAAAATCATGGATCCCAGCAGTGGTAAGACTTACAGTTGTTTGATAGAATTAGAAAAACCCGACACACTTAAAGTACGTGGATATATCGGCCTGCCAACGCTGGGCCGCACCCAATACTGGGAGCGCGTAAAAGCTTAATCATTTTTTCAAGAATAGACTTATAGTGCAAATGTGATACCCTGTGCAAGTGGAAGGTCATTACTCCAGTTGATAGTATTGGTCTGACGGCGCATGTATGCTTTCCAGGCATCTGATCCACTTTCGCGACCACCGCCTGTTTCTTTTTCACCTCCGAATGCACCTCCGATTTCAGCACCGGATGTACCGATATTGACATTGGCAATCCCACAATCTGAACCTGCTGCAGATAAAAATCTTTCAGCCTCTTTCATGCTGTCTGTGAGAATCGCAGATGACAATCCTTGTGGCACATTATTCTGAAGTCTAATTGCTTCATCGAGTGTCTTGTATGGCATTACATAAAGTATTGGTGCAAATGTTTCGGACTGCACGATCGCCATCTCATTTTTTGCTTCTGCAATACATGGCAATACATAACATCCACTTGCATATTTTTTACCCTTCAAGACCCCACCGGGAACGATCATTTTACCACCTTGCTTTTCAATTGCTTCCAAGGCCTTCTGATAATGGAAGACTGCCTGCACATCAATCAGTGGACCCATGTGAACTGTGGGATCAAGCGGATTACCAATTTTGATTTGCTTATATGCTTTGACCAAACCTGAAACAACTTTTTGATAAATTGATTGATGAATGATTAACCTTCGTGTGCTTGTACAACGTTGACCTGCAGTTCCTACTGCACCAAATACAGCTGCAGTCAATACAATCTTGAGATCTGCTTTTGGAGTTACTATGATTGCATTGTTTCCTCCTAATTCGAGCAGTGTTCTTCCGAGTCTTCCTGCTACTGCAGCTCCAACAATTTTACCCATGCGTGTACTGCCTGTTGCAGAAAGCAACGGCACTCGTGTATCGTTGGTTAGAAATTCTCCAACACGATAATCTCCATTGATCATGTTGACTATTCCTTCAGGAAGATTATTGGTTTTAATTACTTCCTGAAAAATATTCATACACGCTACTCCACATAGCGGAGTTTTCTCAGATGGTTTCCACACTACTACATCACCACATACAAGTGCAAGCATTGCATTCCATGACCAGACAGCGACAGGAAAATTAAATGCTGAAATGACACCGACGATACCTAATGGATGCCATTGTTCATACATCCGGTGCATATTGCGCTCAGAGTGCATTGTCAATCCA
Organism: Bacteroidota bacterium; assembly: GCA_030855005.1. Lineage (GTDB taxonomy): Bacteria > Bacteroidota > Bacteroidia > Chitinophagales > Saprospiraceae > Opimibacter. Next base: position 1,357 of record JALYSC010000075.1, read on the forward strand.
TATAATTGTCTTGACAGACCAACTGCAAAGTCACAGATGTCAATCATCTCCTGGACTTCGCCCCATCCTTCCTGAAGACTTTTACCCATCTCATAAGAAACCAGGCGGCCCAAGGGATCTTTATACTTCCGCAATGCTTCACCATATTGGCGCACAATCTCTCCACGCTTGGGGGCCGGCATCATCTGCCAAGTTTCAAATGCTTTCTGCGCGGTGCGGATGACTTTGTCATATTCTTTCGCGGTTGTGTTACTGACTGCACCTATCAGATTGCCATCTACCGGTGAAGGTGAAGGTTGATAGTTCTGTGAATTGGTTGATTTCAATCCGGTAATAGTCCCGTTATTAAATTTCTTAACTCCAAGGCGGGTTAAAAACTTTGTGTCAATTGCCATGATGGTGTAGATAATGAATTGCTAAATAATAGTGTGCAAAGATGAATAATCCTGCTTAATCCTTAGGCAGAAACACTGCCCGTTGATTGGAGACGGGATAACGAAAAGCGCGCCTTAAAAGTTTGTGATTGCTTCTTTACTAAGGTATACGGCAGACAGATCCGCTATGTACTGGTTCTCCTCCTGAGTAGATAACATATTGGTACACACCGGAAGGCCATGTAGCAGTCGTAATCGTATGGAGTGTGCCGGTAATGGATGGAGCCTGGTATACACGTTGTCCTAACGCATTAAAGACAACCAAAGAAGGCTTACTTAATTCAGGTAACTGAACTGTAATATGGTCAGCCGCAGGATTAGGAACGACAGAAAAAGAAGAAGGGTCAATATCGTGGGTAGCCACCGTTTCCTCATTAATAGTAATGACTTTAAAGTCATCGAAATAAAAACCATCCTTGTTGACAAATCCTTCTGTCACCAGTATAAAACGTAATTGTAGTTGGTGTCCAAGGTAATCGCTCAGATCCGTTTTCTCCAATACCCACTGATGCTGATCTCCATCATAAAGCGGTTCTTCATACATCTGAAAAAATGATCCGGGTTTGGAATACAATCCGCAAAGGTTTACCCAATTGTTTCCATCGAGTGTAGCCTGCACGGAGACAAAATCATATTGATCTTCTAATTCCCAACGTGCCCAGAATTGTGCATACGCAGAAGTAGCATCTCTGAGATCTATGATTTCATTTAGAACGATTGCTTCATTTAGATTCGGCTCATAGTTTGCATCCGGACTATCAGTGAAAGATACCGGAGCCGATTTGAAAGTAGATGATGTTGTATTCCAGTGTACGCCATTAGTGCGATCCCAGTTTGCAAGATTACCTGCATCATTGAGCAATGTTTTTATATCAGCCCTCACTTTGACAAGTGTATCTCTGTATGTATAGGTGTCTTGCTGAATAATAATTTCCATCTTTACTTTATCACCCGGCTGTATCAGGTCACTTACAGTGTAAGAAAGCTCCCTTGTATCAGTTTCAAATTTTTGAAGGTTGATACTGAATGGTGCGGGGACATTGATAATATTATTTGACACTGCCTGGAAAGAGATATTCACATTGCCATCGAGCAAACCAAATCGATTTAACTCGAGCGTCAATGGATTGACACCGGGCTTAACATATGCTGGAGTTTCATCTGTAATATCGATCAGCGAATTGACAAGACGTGCTGATTGCAGGTTAAGGTGTACAGTAGATTGACATAAAGGAATGATACGATCGCGGGTGGGATAAAACCAATCTTCAGAATCACCAACTTCTGCGGTCATTGCGTAGATATCGAGATCGCCAAACATCCAGTCATCTGAATCTCCATTTGTTTTATAACCGACTGTTTCTTCACCAAGGCCATACACGAAATGGTTTTGTTCTGTCAACAATGAACTATAGCTGGTAAATGTGGTCGAGTCTTGTGTATGATGATCGCTGTATCCCCATGGATAGATCAGAAGATTGCCATACGAATGATGATTGATAGCAATTTTAAATTCGTGTGTATTGCAGAAGAACTGAATAGCCTTTGTTTCAGGCTCTGAAAAAGCAGAAGGTCCTCTGTACGTATCGCTGCCTTCAAAGCCGGATGAACCTTCATCATCATGACCCCACTCATAGCCGTAGTTACGGTTAAGATCGACGCCATCATATTTTGGATCAAATTTTCCATCTCCGTCATTATCACGCAGATTTTTGCGGTGCGCTCTGGAGAAGGCATCTTCGCCTGCATCATAACCTTCTACATTATAATTGAGTCCGTCAGGATTAATGACGGGGATAAAATAGAGTTCGGTATGATCGAGGATTTGTTTGATCAGTGGATTACTTTGATAATTCTCCAGCAGATACCACATGTAATAGATGTTCTGGCTGATGCTGATAAATTCACGGGCATGATGAAGTCCTGTATAGAGAATTTCAGGTTCGTTTTCATCCGTTTCGGCATGATCAGATATACGGACCCAGTAAATTGAATTGTTACCCCAGGTCTTGAAATTTCCGATGGGGCGACGGATGGAGATCAGATCCGGATACAAAAGGGCCATTGCATCGAGTTGATCCAGTATTTCAGGGAGGGAGAAAAATCCTCCTACTGTTCCCAGGTCAAAATTTTTGGGAATGGCTGTATTCTGGTAAGTTTCCTGGCATTCGAAGATGACACTACGGTTTTTATCCTGTTCTTCTTTGCGGTAGACGTTCATATCCGCGATGTCGATGGTATATCTTAACCCTAGTTGGTCGAAACGTTCAAATTGAAAATCCTGTACAATAGTAGAAAATGAAGTCCGCTGGCTTTGACCGTGACTTAAGTCCAAACCTGCTTTGGAAAGGGTGCTTCGGGTCTGCTGGGCGTCGATGGGAAACGAGACTCTGGACAGAACTGTCTGAGCATCAGCCGATAGGACAAGGCAAAATGATAGCAGGAGTAGGTAGAGTCTTGATATGAACATAGGATCTGGAACTAGGGGGTCCGAAAACGATTGCAAAGTTAGAAATATACCAATATCAACACGGCCTATCTCTCATTCTCTTGAGGGGAGATAGCAAATCTACTATTAAATTAACACATTACGATATTATTTAATGTGTTTTTCGTTCTTTTTGATAAAATTTTATCCCTGGTCGGACCATAAAGGGGTAGAAATAGATTCATCGCAAGATCAATGGGTATATAGATAAAAAATCGTGCCACGATTGCCTGAAGGATATTTGGTATTATCAGAAATCAGTTATCTTTCAGTCTGATCAATCATGATTTTTCGATGATACAGTTTCACTCGAAAAACCAACAAATTATGATCCTCAGGAGTCCCTCTTTTTGGAGGGATTCTTTTTTTGTGGTCTGTTGGTTTTTTATGCTTACCCACAACCTCGCTGCTCAGGGCCTCACCGGTACTGTTAAGGAGACTAACTCTCCGCAGTATATTCCTTTCGCACAGATTTCGATTGTCCAGGAAGCTGTGACGATTACTTCTTTTGCCTCGGATGAATTTGGAAATTTTCGATATGAAAGTCCGATGGTGGGAAGAATACGAATCACTGTATCTGCATCAGGATATAAGCAGTTCGTTTCTGAAGAAATAACTCTTGATGGGTATTCCACTTTCAAAGTTGAAGCTCTGTTAGAATCGGATCCATATAACCTTAAAGAGGTGGTCCTTGTCGAATCCCGTCAACCCATGCCCTCAGTATATCGCATCACAAAATCAGATCTGGAAACTGTTGCAGGAAATTATGATGACCCGGTACGCGTCGCCATCAGCAGGCCGGGGATTGTACAAATCAATGATCAGGCAAATCACATTTCCGTTCGCGGACAAAATCCATTGTTGAATACTTACTATCTCGAAGGGTTAGAGATTGCTAATCCAAATCATACTAACAATGCGGGTACTTTTTCTGACAGGCCTACTGAATTTGGTGGCGGGATCAATATGTTCTCCGCGCAGATTCTTGGTTCGACAGATATCTATACCGGGCTCAATCCATTATCAATCGGAAGAAGTGCAGGAGCTGTAATAGATATGCACGTTTTTGAAACAGCTAAACCTGAAATCCGGGCTAAGGCAAGTCTTCTTGGTTTCGAACTTGGAGGCGGAAAAGCTGTAGGGGAAAATGGTTTTCTGGATGTCAATTTGCGATACAGCTTTACAGGATTGCTTGCAGAACTGGGTGTAGATTTTGGAGGAGAACGAATCGGGTATTATGACGGAGTCATTGCTTATACACATGAGGGTAAAGCTTCCAAAACAAAATTATTTGCATGGGGAGGAAATAGCTTAAATGAATTTGACAGCATACCGGAATTGAACGAGCGTGAAAGGTTCAAAGATTTTTTTAATATCCGTTATGAAAATGATATTCTGGGTGGAGGTATAAAACACCAACAGGTCCTGAGTAATAGAATTTCGCTGAGCAGTGGCGCTGCATATTCGCTCAATAGATCTTCTTATATGCGAACAGGAATTTTTAATTCTCTACCGAGAAACATAGCAGAGGAATCATCTCCGAATGTTCTCTCATCACAGGTCGAACTTACCATCGAACATTCATCGAAAGTAAGATCGGTTGCCGGTGTTAATTTCGTTCATCGAACCTCACCAACTCCTTTATTTAAAGAAGCAAGTCTTCGGCCTTTTTATACTTTGATGTTTTCAGTCAATGATCGGATCACCATGGAGCTTGGCGGCGAATACAATCATGAATTTATTTCAGCAGATGGAGTCGCCGGATATCGTGGACTATTCAAATGGCAATTGAATCAACCATCTTATTTGTATGCCGGAATTCGTCATGCTGGCGGCCAGGTATTCCTGAGCAATTTATTTCCAGGACGCGGCAGACAAATCATTGTGGATAAATATGAAATTGGATGGTCCCACACATCAAAGCATTTTTTAAATTTAAAAATCTATTATCAGGAAAATGATGGACTACCTGTGTTTCCGGGTCAGGGTGGTTTATTTCACATAGCTGATTTTGAAGAAGTGCCCAACTTTCATGGTGGCCAATTAACCGGTACCAGCAGACACTATGGAATAGAAGGTGAATGGCAATACAAGCATAAAAATGGCTGGTCAGCCTCATTAAATCAAAGTATCTATCGGAGTCTTAAATCGATAGAAGATGCGGAATTTTTTAAAGGAAAATTTGATGGAAAATATGCTACGCATTTTACGTTTGCAAAAGAAATCATTCGTCAAAAGAAAGAGAAGAGCCGCATATGGAATTTTAGTGTTCGCGGACTATTTAATGGTGGACTCCAGGAGCCTGCTATTGATGAAGAGGCTTCAGCGTTGGCTGTTGAAACTGTGTTTTATGATCCTTCTGCTTTTAAGCAGCAACTATCTCTTTTCAAGCGGATCGATGCAGGTATATCACGAATAATAGCTAATCAAAAAATACGGATGCGGTATGCGCTGGACATTCAGAATCTGTTTGGTTTTGTCAATGAAGCTTACCATTATTATGATCCTTTCTTACAGCGTATAGAGATTCAAAATCATCTGAGTTTTATACCAGTTTTATCCATTCAGGCCTCGTGGTAGTCCGTTAAAAAGAAATTTTGCGGTGGTATCGGGAGGTTTGCTACTTTTAAAGTCAATCAAAACCAAAACCAAATTATGGACGACAAAACCAAATCAATCGTTGCTCACCTGACGATCATCGGCTGGGTGATCGCTTTAGTATTGAACCAATCCGATAAAGGCCCTAATACTTCCTTTTATTTACGACAGATGCTGGGACTGACAGTGTTGGGTGTCCTTGGATGGATTATTTTTTCTTTTGTTCCGGTACCCATTCTTTCTACAGTATGGTCAGTATTATTACTGATCCTTTGGATACTGAGCCTGGTAGGTGCATTGGGTGGTACACAAAAGCCACTTCCTGTTGTAGGTGATATGTTCCAGCAGTGGTTTAAAGGAATTTCCTAAGCATACAGCTTCTATGAAATGTGAGATGCAACAAATGCAATCTTACACTTTCAAAAAATCAGGACCGTGAAGTGAGAATGCTTGCTTCACGGTCACTTCGACAAGTCACATCAATACTAATGGTTTTTATTTTACAATGATGTATACACATCACAGTTCTACCTGTGTTTCGCTCAGTGACCTTGGCTTTTTCAATAGAACATGATCATGTTTTTCATTGAGTACTTATATCACCGAGAAAACAATTTAGATCCAAGGTGGCTGACGTTCTCACGCTCTCTCACTCTCTTCTTTCGAGTTCGAACTCAAGTTTCATGCGCGGAGAAATTTGACGTAAATAATAGACCATTCCAATTCCCTTGGCATATATTTCTTTTCCAGTCCATTCAGATGAAGTCCATCCAACCTGTTCAGTTTCGAATTTATCGGTCAGATTGAAGATGATTGCATCATGCTTTTTGCCATCAAACATCCAGGTCGTATCACCGGCAAATTTTCGTCCCCTGGCCAGAACTACATGTAAGGAATCACCTGGTTGTATCCAGTCCAACTGAGTTACCCATTCATTAGGAGTGGCGGCAGCATCGAATGGCAACTTCCGGGGAGAAACCACCTTAACCGGCATTTCGATGACCCTTCCCGGCTCAGGAAAAAAGAGTGTCAGGGAATCAACATAGACCCCATCCCCAGCTATCCTTTCGTACTGTTTTTGTACAACTTGTTGGTTGTTATCGTAGTTAATACTCGTGATCGTGGTACCTGAAGAAGGAATGTGCTTCCAGATTTCCCGGTTGAGGGTATCCAGTCGGCTGCGGTAAGTATAGGTCATCCCTTCTGATGGAAAGGATTGATAAGGAAGGTAATAGGCAGCCAATCCGGACTCTTCCTGTCCTTTTTCCTTACAGGATCCTAGGATTAGGATAAAACCTATGACAAATTGGCATGGATGCATCCATGTGGTACGGTATCTGATCATATATTTACACTTTAACCGACAAGCGATAACATGTTTAAAATTTTCACCAAAATATTTGGTTCTAAATACGAAAGAGACGTCAAGACGTACTCAGCGAATGTAGACACGACCAATGAATTTGCAGAACAATACCAGTCTCTCTCCAACGACGAGCTTCGCGAAAAAACGAACGATTTCAAACAGCGAATCACTGAGCATCTCAAAGATATCGATGCTGAAATCGCCAGCCTGAGGATTGATGCAGAAGAAACCACCGACTTTCACCTCAAGGAAGAACTTTACAAAGAACTCGATGAAGCGATCAAAGATCGTGATAAATCCATTGAGGAAATACTGATCCTCATATTACCTGAAGCATTTGCGGTAGTAAAAGAGACCTGTCGCCGCTTTTTCAATACTTCTGATATCGTGGTCACCGCCACTGAACACGACAGAAATCTGTCGGCGCGTAAAAACTATATCCAGATCAATGGCGGTGAGGCTACCTGGAAAAATGAGTGGACAGCCGCCGGTGGTCACATCAGATGGAATATGATTCCCTACGATGTCCAATTGATTGGCGGCATGGTACTTCATGATGGAAAAGTTGCGGAGATGGCAACAGGAGAAGGAAAAACGCTTGTCGCGACTTTACCTGCTTATCTAAATGCACTTGCTGGTGGTGGCGTACATATCGTCACAGTCAACGATTATCTCGCACGACGAGATAATGAATGGGTGGGTCCTATTTTTGAATTTTTATTTCTGACCGTAGACTGTATTGACAAACACAAGCCTCACAGTGCCGAGCGTAAAATTGCTTACAACAGTGACATTACCTATGGAACGAATAGTGAATTCGGTTTCGATTACCTGAGAGATAACATGGTGCGCTCACCAGAAGAACAGGTGCAACGCAAACATCATTATTGTATGGTAGATGAGGTGGATAGTGTATTGATAGATGATGCGCGGACACCACTGATTATTTCAGGTCCTGTGCCTGAGGGTGCAGAAGAACAGGAATACATGGAGTTGCGGCCCTATGTTGAAAAACTAATTGAAGGTCAGCGTAGGATGGCTACACAATATCTTGCAGATGCTCGTAAAATGTATAATGAAGGCAAGATTGGTGTAGATGAAGGAGAAGCCGGTATGGCCTTGTTACGTTCACACCGTGCCCTTCCAAAAAACAGACCGTTAATCAAATACCTTTCTGAAGACGGGATTAAAGTGCTGTTGCAAAAAACAGAAAACAACTACATGCAGGAGCAATCCAAGAAAATGCACCTTGTAGACGAACCCTTGCTTTTTACCATCGACGAAAAAAATCGCCAGGTTGAATTAACTGAGCGCGGGACAGAATATTTATCCAAATACAATTCTGATACAAACTTTTTTATTCTACCTGACATCGTTTCAGAAATACAGCACATCACAGAGAATGAAGAAATGCAGGGTGATGCTGAGGTAGAGGCCAAACAACAACTTGCACAGGATTTTTCAATTAAATCACGACGTCTGCATGCGATCAGTCAGTTGCTGAAAGCATACACCCTGTTCGACCGTGATGAAGAATATGTCGTCATTGAAGGCCAGGTAAAAATTGTTGATGAATCGACAGGTCGTCTGATGGAAGGACGTCGTTATTCAGATGGATTACACCAGGCATTGGAAGCCAAAGAAAACGTCAAGGTTGG
>JALYSC010000076.1 GCA_030855005.1 Bacteroidota bacterium
CCTGTCAGCGTACCACCTTCAGGATGATTGCGAACCACCGTGATTGAATTGGATAGATCAAAACATCCTGTGACATCTGTCAGTAAATTATTGCCCGGAATAAGTCCTGAGAGCGTATCGAAATAACTGATATTCCAGATCAGGCACATACCCTGTCCGGCATCATCGAAATTTAATGAGTCGAGTGAAGCAGGAAGACCAAGGATTATATTGGCTTCATTAGTTATAACCCACTGCGATGATCCGACATTACCGGATAACTCTACACCTGAAACATAATCAGGAATACTATCGCCTACGCAGAATTCAAATGGGCCTCCTGTCAGGGAGCCACCTTCCGGCTGATTACGTATGACAGTAAGTGGGTTGGAAAGATCGAAACAGCCTGTAACATCTGTAAGAAGATTATTTCCTGGTATGAGTCCTGAGAGCGTGTCGAAATAACTGATGTTCCAGATCAGGCATGCACCCTGGCCCGCATCATCGAAATTTAATGAGTCAAGTGAGGCAGGAAGACCAAGGATTATATTTGCATCATTCGTGATGACCCATTGTGAATTCGGTCCGGTGTCGCCAGACAGTTCTACACCTGAAACATAATCAGGTATGCCATCACCTACACAGAACTCAAACGGCCCGCCTGTCAGTGTGCCACCCTCAGGCTGATTGCGAATAACTGTGATAGGATTGGATAGATCAAAACATCCAGTAACATCTGAAATTAAATTATTGCCCGGAACAAGTCCTTCGAGCGTGAAAAAATAACTGATATTCCAGATCAGACACATACCCTGTCCGGCGCCATCAAAATTTACAGAGTCGAGTGATCCGGGAAGTCCAAGTATCGTAATGGATTCATCCGTAATGACCCACTGAGATGATCCGACATTGCCGGATAACTCTACACCTGAAACATAATCAGGTATGCTATCGCCTACACAGAACTCAAATGGTCCACCTGACAGTATGCCGCCTAACGGTTGATTGCGAATGACAGTGACCGCGTTTGAAAGATCAAAACATCCAATAACGTCTGTAAGAAGGTTATTTCCTTGTGTGAGTCCTTCGAGTGTGTCGAAATAACTGATGTTCCAGATAAGACATACACCCGGTCCAGCGTCGTCAAAGCTGACGGAGTCAAGTGAACCAGTCAGCAGCACAATCATATTCGAATCATTTGTGATGACCCATTGCGAGTTCGGTCCGGTATTGCCAGACAATACGACTCCTGAAACAAAATCAGGAATGCCGTCACCGACACAGAATTCAAATGGCCCACCTGTCAGTGTGCCACCTTCCGGTTGATTGCGCACTACCGTGATTGAATTGGAGAGATCAAAACATCCTGTCACATCTGTCATTAAATTATTCCCAGGAACAAGTCCGGAGATCATATCGTCGTAACTGATATTCCAGATAAGGCAATTACCCTGGCCAGCGCCATCAAAATTTACAGAGTCAAGTGATTGAGGCAGGCCTAGTATGTTGTTATCACTATCCGTAATGACCCACTGCGTGTTGTCACCTGTCTGACCTGTCAGTACAATTCCTGATACATGATCAGGTATACCGTCACCTACACAGAATTCAAAGGGCCCTCCTGTGAGTGTACCACCTTCCGGAGCATCACAGCAAGAAGCGACAATTGATATATCTTCTATATCCCATGCAGACACCGGCTCCCCATTTCCGATAGGGCAATAGGGTAGCAACTCAATATTAAATAGAGTGGGCTCCGAAACGGTGAATTCCGGACCGGAGAAATTGAATGTATTTAGATTCCAGGTGAGTTCAGTGGCAATATTAGTGGAGAGGAAAACCTCCACTCCGTTTTTCAGAATCCGGACACCAAATAGTGTTGGATAATTATTTGGACCGGTAGGTCCGTCTGTCCAGACATACACCGTGGGCGCTTTTTCATAAAAGGATAACTCGCTGAGCGTTGCGCTCCCGTTGCTGCCCGGAGATAACAAAAGGTCGATTCGCAGAGCTTCATCCACTCCAGGTGTAAAGGTGCATGCAGGATGGCTGCCTATGCACATCGCTTGCGTTCCATTCAATCCCGGTGTACAGGAGTGTTTGTTGACTGCCGGATTATTACGATAAGCGTAGCCACCCATTACCGCCAGATCAGCACACGTGCTATTGGCTATCTGAGGCGTAAACTCGCTGTAGTCCATCTGATCTCCCGTACTCGTGTGGGCATTACAGGCATCCAGATCAAAATAGACTGATGAAGATTGGGCCTGTACCAAAAGCAATGCAGTAAATGCAAGGAAGGAAGTGAAGACAATTTTTTTGATGTAAAGTGTTTTCATGTTAAGGAGTTAGTTACTTAATCAAAATACATGGCAAGATTGAAAATGTTGCATTTTCAATAAAAGGACGAGCACTTATGATGCCAAAAAAAAAATAGGTTGGCAACAGAAATACTTCAAAACACAATTTCTGAACCGAAGGATGTAGCCACTAATATAGGTATTTCGGAGCATCCATAAAAATATTCCGCTGGAAGCTGAAAAGTTTCGCGGGTCCAGACTTAACCTCTCCATGCTGAAGGTGTCAGTGAAAGTTATATTATGTTCGCTCCTCTCGCTTTTTTATACCCATAGAAATACTGATTATTGATGTCAATTAATTCTGTTTCTTAGTGGTCAATTTTAACTTGAATATTATTCTTTACTAAAATGCAAAACACCAGAGTTTACAAAATGGCTTATGCAAATGTGTATCCGATGTACATAAAAAAGGCAGAGGCAAAGGGTCGCACGAAAGAAGAAGTAGATGAAATTATTTTTTGGCTGACAGGATATAATCAAAAAACATTGCAGGATGTGCTCGATAAGAAAATTGATTTTGAAACATTTTTTGCTGAGGCGCCTCTTCTGAATACAAATGTTTCAAAAATTACCGGCGTCATTTGTGGATATCGTGTGGAATATATCGAAGATCCTCTCATGCAAAAGATCCGTTATCTGGATAAGATGGTTGATGAGTTAGCGAAAGGAAAGACAATGGAGAAGATTTTAAGAAAGTAGTATAAGTTTTCAATGTAAGCAGGCTAATTATTCTTGCATAAAAACGGCTACCTGCGTTGGAAGTGGTTATATATCGATCGCAGACGTAAGCAAGTATACTTTATCACTTTTTAGGAAATCTGGGTTTTCAACTTGAAGACTATTGCTATTCTTTTTAGGAACGGGCAAAAGTTAAAAGCAAACTGTAGCTTCCATTGTCAGCTGCTTTCAGAGCTTGTATATAGGATGTTCGTGCATCTCCCGGAATAGTGAAGTTTATGGCGCCCGGATGTGTAGATATAAGGTTATAACCTTTTAAATCCAATAAATAAACAGGTTATAGCCTGTTATATTCAATAATTTTCATCTTTAAAGGTTCGTTGACCTGCCTGACGTTGAGGCTTGTGCAAGATCCAAAACCTCTTCCTTCGCCTTTCTTTAGACCCTTCGCCCCAATAATATTGGTGTATAAAATCAACAAAATAAGTAAATTTGTCGAAAATATACAACACATGCCGCAGCAAAAGCGCATCCTATTTCCTAAACATGAGGAAATCTTAGCTCTTGTAGGAGAGAACATACGCCTGGCCAGAAAGCGAAGGAAACTGACTACCATTCAGGTTGCAGAACGGGCCGGAATTGACCGGACTACTCTTTATCACATTGAAAAGGGAAGCGGAAGTGTATCAGTGGCGGCCTATTTCAATACGCTCCGCGTGCTGGGATTACAGGATGATTTTCTGAAGCTGGCGGCAGATGATGAATTGGGGAGGAAACTACAGGATTTGGATTTGACATAATCATGCCATGACCATTGCAAAGACTGACATATTGGTGTACGCTCACTGGAAGGGAATGGATATCCCTAAATGGATTGGTACGCTCAGTGCCCAACAGGCAGAGGGTCGGAAAGCATTTGGTTTCCGGTATGAAAATGAATGGCTGGCATCACACGAACAAAGACTCCTCGATCCTGATCTGGGATTGTATAGTGGTTCGCAATATCCCAGTGGAAAGGAAAACTTCGGGATGATCATGGATTCCATGCCGGATACCTGGGGCCGTACCTTGATGAGGCGAAGAGAAGTAATACGTGCAAAGGAGGAAAACCGAGCCATCCGTGTATTGTATGACATTGATTTTCTCCTGGGGGTGAATGATGAAACGAGAATGGGCGCGTTGCGATTTAAGTTAAGTGAAGACGGTGACTTCATCCATCATGACAAAGTGATGACTGCACCTCCCTGGACCAGCCTTAGAGAGTTACAGCATGCCGTGAAGTTCATAGAGGAAGATCACAATACCGAAGAAGTAAAAAAATGGCTCGACATCTTATTGGGACCAGGGTCTTCATTAGGTGGTGCGAGACCGAAAGCCAATGTATTTGATGAGACAGGGAATCTATGGATTGCTAAGTTTCCATCTGCCAATGATGTGATCGATAAAGCAGCTTGGGAATTTCTGGCTTACCAGCTCGCCATCGATTGCGGAATTGAAATGTCATCCTGCAGAATAGAAATAATAGCAGGACGACAAAACACTTTTTTTACAAAACGATTTGACCGGGAGCAAAATACTCGAATTCACTTTGCCTCTGCGATGACGATGACACGTAATGATGAGAATACAACCAGAGATCAAAGAGCGAGTTATCTCGACATAGCTGAGTTTATACAATTTAATGGATCACAAAACAAAAAGGATCTTAATCAACTCTGGAAGCGTATTGTGTTTCACATCGCCATATCCAATACAGATGATCACCTGCGCAATCATGGATTTTTATTGACAGACAAAGGTTGGAAACTTTCGCCGGCATACGATCTTAATCCATCCATCGATAAAGATGGATTAACTCTGAATATTAATGCGGCTCAAAATGATCTTGATTTTGATCTCGCAATAAGTGTTGGTGAATATTTTAAAATGCATCTCAATGAGATGAAGAGCATCACGGATGAGACTCGAAGGACGGTAAGTGGTTGGAGCAAATATGCCCGTGAAATTGGAATTTCCAGAGCCGAGCAGGATACAATGAGCGGTGCGTTTAGGTTTTAAGCGGGTTCAGCTTCTGTTAATTGACTGCAATGGGAGCTATTTCGTGAATGATAATATTGCGGCTTTCATTTTCCTTTATTAGCACAAGAAGCAATGCCAACTCATCAGCTTAGATTGTTCCATGAAACACGAAGTGCTTTTTCCAGCTGGCACACCATATGGATACCAGCGTTAGCGAAGCAAAGCCAAATATTTTATTTTTAAGCTGTTGCAGTTGTTGATATTATACCAATTAAAGTAAAGTTATCTTTACTCGGAGGACCAACAAACACTCTTATTATATTGAAAATTTCAATTGTTTTTTGATATGCGCCAGAAGTATTAGGAGAAGAATTATTAGATCATTACCTCTCAATGGTTGTCAGGATTTGATAAACTTTTAAAAATTCCAAAATATGAAAGTTCTGATTTGGGCAATTGCTCTGGTAGTGATAGGTGTAATACTGTTCTATATTCTGCGCAAAGTAAGGGTAGGAGACACAAGCAACATTCAGAAAGAGATTGTCTATGGTCCCTTTATCATCAAGGCAGATGCCAGCACCAGTAAATCATATAATGCTAACTATGGTATGTCCAACCAGACCAGTATCAGTTACTCAATTTGGCATGAAGGTAAACCTGTGGCATTCCCTTCGGCATTGCAAACCAATACGGGCCTGGCGTTTTTATGGAAGGTATATGCACTTCCAAATGCCCCAACACCGACTCTATTAGCGGGAAGCCAAAGTCTTTATTTGGTTTATATAAAGGATGGTCAACCCGTAGTGGAGCCTGTCCTCGAACAAGGCAGTGATTTCGCTTCTGTTCAATTTTTGGATAGTGAGGGAGGACAGCCAGGGACATTTATGGAAGTATTTTCCAGAAGTGATACTCTTGAAATGGATCAATTGGATAACTTAAAAGGTGGATGTTTCCTGTTAGTGAGTGGACATGTGGTGATGGATATTCAAACAGGCAAACGCTGGCATTTTAACAAGGACAATTATGGTGTTGACAATTATTCTTTTCCTCAACCTAATGGTGCACTTGCTTTTTCGCCCGATCATAAAAAGATTGTATTCAATTCCGGGTTTCAATCCTGGAACACGGAAGAAGCAAATTTGCCAGACTCAGAGCATGCCATTGTCGTGTATGATTATGAAGTAGATAAAGGCTATACCGTACTCTATGATGACACAGATACACGCATGAAAAAGATTAGTGACATCAACCTCGATTGGTTCAATACCTATTTTGAATGGAATAAGAATGGTGATACACTTTCCTTAAAAAAATTGGACAAACTGCCTAACTGGACGGGTAGCTACGGTGAAACTGACAATTATTATTATTTGTACCCGGTGAAGGCTGATATGTTGCCCGTATTTAAAGATTTTGTATTACATCAAATGGGGTGGAATGAAGCGAATATACTTAGTGATACAACCACAGAATACTCAGGTCGTACGCTTGAACTCGGAAGCGGTGCAACGAAATTGGATATCGTGTATAAATTAGATGAACAACAGATCAGTTTTAGCAGAGGCCTGTACGAAACCGATAGTCCGGAATATAAATTGTTGGTGGAGAAAATCTCCAAAGCTTTTGATAAGGAACTATCGTCAGGTAAGCATCAGGAACATTTCGGACGAATCATCAGCGAAACAAAAAGGATTCTATCGCTGTAGGTAGTACATAGGTAATTCTCAAGGTTAGCAGTTATTTTTAAAATAGCCATCATGCATTCTCATGCAGAATATTATTATGTTTTTTTTTAAAAAAGCTACAAATAATTTTTAAAAAGTTGTAAACGTTTGTAAACGGAAGTAAATGATTTTGTTAAATAGGGTCAACAATTTATATATCTATCAAAAATCACAAGTTTTCAAAATAATTTTTTTACACTTATATTCATGAATTGCTCGCTATACGAAATGTCACTTTTTGCAAGCCCAAAAAGTAACCAATGCTTCGACTTTCCTGACACCCCATCATGTGCGCTTGCTCAGCAACCAAGGGCTTTTTTCACAAAAAAACTCGCCTTCATATTCTGCAAGCTTTTGGGAGCAGTTTTGCTTGCTCGCTTAATTGTTTTCTAATTCAATTTCTTGTACGATGACTCTTACCAATAGAGCCTTGTCAATGCCTGAAATTGCCATTTGAATAGCTCGGACAGTTTTTGCTCAAGTTTTTACTACCGAATTGGGACCCTTTTAAACATTATTAGAGGATCCATAAATTTATCTCCAAGAGGATTTCTTTCAAATATACCCAATTCCAAAATTTACAAGACTGATAATCAATAGATTTTCTATACGGTTTGAAATATATTGGACAGCTGTGATCAAAAATATATTTCAACGTATTTTTTGAAAGTATTGCCTTGCATTACGAGTGGGGCGTTTACATTCGGTATATGACTTTAATGAGTTTCAAGCTATTTGGCGATCTGCCGAATCTAAACGTCAAAACAAGCTTTATAAAACTCACCCATTACTTTCATATAATCTAGCCTTTTTTTGAAATTTTATAAAAACGGCCTTGATCCGTAATGGCATATAAGGCCCCATCCATGCCCTGTGTAATATCGCGGAAGCGTTGCCCTTCATCAGCCAGCAAGCGTTCTTCTCCGATTACCTTATTATCTTTTATCACCAGGCGGCAAATGTGCTGTCCGCTGAGGCATGCGAGGAACAGATTATGTTTCCATTCCGGCATGACATCTGAGTTGTAAAACGTCATGCCACTGGGAGAGATGACCGGATCCCAGTAGTAGACAGGTTGCTCCATGCCATCTTTTTGCTGAATGGCGTCGCCAATTTTTCCACCCTGGTATTCGATACCGTACGTGATAATTGGCCATCCGTAGTTTTTGCCAGGTCGAATAATATTTACTTCGTCACCCCCGCGCGGGCCAAATTCATTTTCCCAAAGATCTCCTGTCACTGGATGGAAGGCAATGCCCTGTACATTCCGGTGTCCGTATGTATAGACAGCCGGACTTGCATTAGCTGTTTCGGTAAATGGATTACCTGCCACGGGCTTACCATCCATGGTAATTCGGATGATTTTGCCCAGACCTGCATTCAGATCCTGAGCCAGTGGCCTTGTTTCCAGATCAGATCGTTCGCCTGTCGAGATATAGAGATGACCTTCTTTTGAATAGAGGATACGACCACCATAATGCAGATTGCCTTTGTAAGCTGGAGTGGCGCGGTATAAGACGGTTGCATTTTGAATTGTTTTTTCATCAGCTGATAATTTTCCTTTAGCCACCGCTGTGACATTACCATCCGGCAATTCTTCGGAGAATACCCAGTAGACCATCCGATTCTGCTCAAACGCAGGATCGATACAAAGTCCCAGCAGACCTCCCTGCCCTGAGCTATTAACCGAAGGAATTCCTTTGATTTCATCTCCTATCATTCCGTTTGATGAAGCGATTCGCATGCTACCTTTTTTTTCTGTGATGAGGAATCTGCCGTCAGGGAGCACGGCGATACCCCAGGGTTTGTCGAGCTTGCTGCTAAGCACATCAGCCTGGTAAGGTGCATTTATACTAATCGCTATAATTCGGGTTTGGCCTTCGAAGGCTGGTGGATAGTTGGTGTTGGCTGCTTCTGTTTCCACAGATTGTATTGTACCTGTTGTGTTATCATCAGGAGTGTTATCAGTTGTGGTTGCTGGTTTGCGGATCTGGTTTCCGCAGGCGGTGATAAGAAGGATGGCAGATAGTAAGGTGATGAATTGGAAGGGTCTCATTTGTTGGATTTAACAGTTAATGGAAGAGAACACGGAAGGGTAGGGAGAGGTTTTCAATGATGCATCTCATTTTACTTTCAAATCTTTAAAACATGCTGTCCAATATTAAACTAACAAGTAAATAAATGGAAAATTGTAATCACCAATTCTTAATTCACTACCATGCGCGAAGTAGTAACCATGCTAATTTTATTTTCACTAGTTCATCTGGCTAATGGACAAACGGCGAATATTTTTGCAGATGGATCGCGATGGGTGTATCACACGTATGAATCACAGGAACCGGACCAAAAACAAATTCACTCTTCCGGCGAACAGGATATTATTCATGGTGATACGATCATTAGCACACCTGCAAGCCGATATTCAAATGTGTATACGGATATTAGTCAATATGCGTATATACAAGGTACAGATGTGTATGGTTGCAGTGCTATTGAATCAGTTCACCTGACCTTATACCCGCATTCACTTAATACCGTCTCTCAATCATTGTGTCAGGGGGATTCTATATTGGTAGGTAATGAATGGATTTCAGCAGAAGGCTAACTTACTTTAAACTGTTCAATTATAAAAAAAACAAGATTACAGAATTCCAAATTGTTGGTATTCTCAAGCAGTATGGTGCTGACAAAGCTTCTGAAGCCATTTGTCGTGAGTATAACCACTCCATAAAATGATAAGCTATGGGTGGCGACAGAACAGTGGAATGACATTGATTATGAGTTGGCGTTCTAGAGGGAACTACCTTATTCAGTCAGGATGTAGGAAGAGGATGCGGAGTGAGGTTGATTGGATGGTCAGTAGCTAAGCAGGACTAATTATTTGTCAACTTCAATTCTGACAGTTCCTGTCCAATCTGTTGAATACCCTTCATGATCCTGTCACTCTGCTGCTGGGATGGTTTTTTTCTACCCTGTACATATTGGCTTAGTAATGTCGGATTCATGCCTATTTTTTCAGCCAGGTGTTTGGAATTTAGGACTTTATAATATTGGAAAAATTGCTGCAGATCAATTTGTAAAACAATATTGTTTTTATGAACTTCATATC
>JALYSC010000077.1:0-491 GCA_030855005.1 Bacteroidota bacterium
GCATATAAGATAAAAGTAATAATGGATCGCTTCGGTGTAAGTTTCAAGCGATTACTTACGCTGACCTTGATGGACAGGATATCGGGCTTAATCGCATTGTTGCAAATTGGAATAGTGATTTTTATTTTCCTAACCAATTTTTCTCGATACGGGTATTTGTCGATTATTGCGCTTGCTCTGAGTTTTGTGGCTAGTTGGTTGGTCTTTAGGATGATGATAGGTCCAAAAATCCCGGAATGGATCTTGACTTCCATCTACTCCATTGGGGTTCAGGGTGCTCAATGTCTTTCGGTGTTGGCTCTTTGTTTTGCTTTTGGATTATCCATGCATGCGTCGGACTACATACTATTATTTCTTGTTTCTTCCGTGGTAGCCATGATCCCCATAACGATTGGTGGAGCGGGTGCCCGGGAAATTACTTTTTTATTTGGCGCCCAATATTTACAGATCCAGGAAGAAAAGGCAGTAGCGTTTGCGTTTCTGATCTACCT
>JALYSC010000077.1:501-9868 GCA_030855005.1 Bacteroidota bacterium
GGATATTTTTTAGCTTTTCCAAAAAATAATCTATTATTCAACTATTGCATTAATAGCATTTTCATTTTAACGATTTCTTCTTTCATTTTATGGCGATGATTTAGTCCTGATACTATAAAAGGAACAGAGCCTCCTAAAACCAAAGAACCTCCCAAAATTCCAGGGTTCAAACTCAAATCAAAACTAAAGTTAATGCCACCTACCGAGGTTGGCTGAAGTGGTGAATCCCTTTCTTCACTAATTGAGGCGATGGTTATTATTGCACCTCCTATGACGGCCAACACTATACCAATACCTATTTTGGCATTTGCGTGCTGAAAATATCTGTTGATATTTTTTAAACCAATATTCACTTCTGCATTCTTAAATGAATAGTCCTTTACATCAAGGCCAAATCTATTATACAATTCAATTTGCTGGTTAACCAGGTTACGGGTAGCTAGCTCACTTAAATCCTGGCCCGAAAGCCTGCTTACAGCCAGTATCCCAATCAATAAAATTGTCAACGTTTTCATTTCCTTTTACTTTTGACAAAATTCAGAGATGTAATGGAGAACCGGAATACCGATAAATCATTAGATAAATAAAATTTGATGAGGGTTAAAAAATGGGTTTTCTTTTTTGCAAATTCTACATCAATGCAATTGGGAGCTGACGATATCAGCACTTTTTCCCGGATATATGAAAAGTTTTCCTTTGATGAATCAAATGTAGATTCACCTATATACCCTGAAGAAGAATACCTCTTTTGCGGTAAGCACAATCGATTAAATAGTAATTCATGCCTGGTTTTTCAGAATTAAGTTTTCTTTTATCTTCAATCTCTACTTCACCAAAACCCAACCTCCCATTATGAAATTGATTTTCGCTACAGCGATTGTATTAGGTCTTCTTCATCAATCCTTTTCACAAAGCACAGGCTACAAGCTTCCTCCAGCGGACGTAGTTAAGATCGTGGAAACACCTCCTACCCCATTTGTCGGTATTAGTCCCAACAAGGATGCGATGATGCTTGTGAATTATAATCCAGACCCCAGTATTGCGACCCTGGCTCAACTGTATTTAAAACTTGGTGGTATCCGGGTCAATCCCAATCTGAATTCCAAACAAAGGCTCACGGAATTCACCAACATTACTATTCAATGGTTCCAAGAAAATAAAAACGTTATAGTAGCACTGCCTGATGGCGTTAAACCTGCCGGAATCCCTTCCTGGTCTCCCGATGGAAAAATGATCGCTTTTGGCGTCGATGTAAAAAATGGTGTCGAGCTTTGGGTAGCAGATACCCGATCCGGTAAAGCTAAAAAGATTGAAGGCATCCTTATCAATGAAGTGCTGATGTCACCGTATTCATGGTTGGATGATAGCGAGCGATTGATCGTAAGAGCCATTCCTAAAAATAGGGGTGACGCTCCGATAGAAAATATTGTGCCTACAGGACCTGTGATCGAAGAGACTGCAGGTAAACAATCCAAAGTGATGACGTTCCAGGATTTGTTGCGCGATGAGGATGATGAACTCCTTTTTGAATACTACGGAATGAGTCAACCTGTACTAGTCAATATTAATACAGGCGAACAAAAAATATTCGGAGCTCCGGCTTTATACTCAGCTATGATCTGGTCTCCGGATGAATCATATTTATTGGTTTCTAAAATTCGCAGACCATTTTCCTATCGTGTACCATTCAATAATTTTTCAAAGACGACTGAGATATGGGATGCGAATGGAACATCGGTTAAAACACTTGTGGATCTACCAGTTACTGATGAAATACCTCCGCAAGGTGTGGTTACAGGACCACGGAGTCTAACCTGGCAAATGCACTATCCTGCCAAATTGATATGGTCTGAAGCACAAGATGGTGGAGACCCAAAACGAAAAGTAGATTTTAGAGATAAAATTTTTACACTCAATGCACCATTTAGTGATGCTCCGAAAGTAGTAATAATGACACAACACCGTTATTCAGGATTTATCTGGACAGCAACACCTGATATAGCATTGCTTACTCAATATGACAGGGATCGCAGATGGAATACAACCTTTCGAGTAGATTTTAAAAATCCTAATACACTTGACACATTTGTGGATCTGAGTGTCAATGATGATTATCATGATCCGGGAATTGCACTTTTCGATCGGTTGCCAGGTAATGATTATGTGATGGCACAGGATGGTGACTGGGCATATTACAGTAATTCCGGTGCTTCACCTGAAGGTAATTTTCCACGCCTTGATAGAATCAATTTACGTTCAGGCGAAAAAGAAACATTGTGGGAATCAGGGAAGGACAGCTACAGTCAGTTTATTTCATTCGTAGGTAAAGGACATGATCAGTGGATCATTAGAAGAGAAAGCAATAAAGATGTTCCCAATTTTTATCTGACCGGATTACATGTCAAAAGTGAAAAACAACTCACTTCATTTACAGATCCCGCTCCTCATCTCACAGGGATTGAAAAACGTATTGTCAGATATAATCGTCCTGATGGAGTTCCTCTATCGGGAACGTTGATGTTACCACCCGGATATAAAAAGGGAGATAAACTGCCGCTCTTTATCTGGGCATATCCTTTGGAATACTCTGATAAAAATACTGCCGGCCAGGTACGTGGTTCGGATAACACTTTTACTTTTCTGCGGGGTGATAATCCTGCTTTCTTCCTTACACAGGGATATGCTGTCCTGATGGATGCGACTATACCTATCGTGGGAGATCCTGAGACTATGAATAATACGTTTATTGAGCAGGCTGTCACGTCCGGGAAGGCTGCTATAGATTATTTGGATTCTTTAGGGATTATTGATCGCAACCGCGTAGGCGTGGGAGGCCACTCCTATGGAGCCTTCATGACTGCCAATTTGCTGGCCCATTCTGATGATTATGCTTATGGAATCGCGAGGTCCGGTGCCTATAACCGAACGTTAACACCCTTCGGATTTCAGAGCGAACGACGGTCATTTTGGGAGGCTCAGGACATCTATATGAATGTCTCCCCCTTTACACATGCGGACAAAATCAATGAGCCGTTACTGATCATACATGGCGGCGATGATAACAATCCCGGTACTCATACGATGCAATCGGAGCGGTTATTCCAGGCCATTAAAGGTAATGGAGGAACTGCCCGATATGTCATGTTACCAAATGAAAGCCATGGGTACAGAGCCAAGGAAAGTCTCCTTCATGTACTGGCGGAAATGTTCGAATGGGCTGATAAATATGGCAAAGGGAAGTCTGCGCGTCCCTGATTTCTGATTAAGAAGTACCTTCGCAACCCTGAACTATTAAGGACTCTCAAAGATTATAGGTGTATGAAAGTATTAGGTGCCATAACAGATCCCACATATCAGCCGAAGGAAAAGCTGACCGCATATGAGGAGTTTTGGATGAATTATCTAAATGACCCTCGGGACCTGCCTTTTATACATATGCTTACGCGGATTCACCTGACCGTAATTCCCCTGGCAATATTGCTCTTTACACCTCTATTTCAGGGATGGGTATGGTGGCTTGTGTTCATTCCGTATGCCTATTTATCACAGTCCTATTACAAAGGAAGATTTGGCCTGTTGTTTCATTGTTTATGCCATCGCAGAATTTTTAAAAAAGGATATGCCTGGATGCAGGCGTATACCAACTGGGGTGTCAGTATTTTCTTCGGCCAATCACCCGAAACGTATTTCGCTCATCATATTGGTATGCATCATGTGGAAAACAACATGGAGGCCGATGCCAGCAGTACGTTAAAATATCAACGTGATAATCCCATCGATTTTTTGAAATACTTTTTCAGGTTTTTATTTGCAGGCATTGTTGATACCTTCTTATATTTTTTCAGACGTAAAAGAAAAAAATTATACATGCGATTGTCATACGGTGAAGCGGCGTTCATTGTGTTTTGCATCCTGCTGAGCTTTGTCAATTTTAAAGCAACCCTGATGGTCTTTATTGTACCGGTTATTTATGGTCGATTTATTTCTATGCTGGGTAACTGGACACAACATTCCTTTATTGATAAAAGAGATCCCGAAGGTCATTTCAGCAGTGTATACAATTGTATCAATAATGTCTACAATCAGAACTGTTGGAATGATGGTTATCATTCTATCCATCATCTGAAACCGGCTATTCATTATACCGATATGCCACTGGAATTTTTGAAGCATACTGAAAAATACAAACAACATAAAACCTTCATCTTTGAAGGGATTCATTATCTGCATATCTTCTTTTGTCTGATGACCAAGAATTACGCCAAACTAGCAGATAACCTGGTGAATATTGATAACACATTTAAGAGCCAGGAAGAAGCTATCGACTTACTAAAGGAACGCGTCAAACCAATTAGAGTTTCACACGAGATTCAGGATCAACCGCGGATGGTCACCCAAGCAGCTTAACAATTTAGGATTTCAGATTTCAGATTTCAGATTTCAGATTTCAGATTTCAGATTTCAGATTTCAGATTATAAACGCGCTCCCTTAGCCTGCCGAAGGGAATAAATAAAACAAAATAACTCTCACGTTTGCCATTGTCGCCGGAGCTAAAGCTCCGCAGCGACAATGGCAAACTAACTGGGGTGATTGTGCGCTTTCCTTCCCTTCGGCAATCTCAGGGACCGTTCAATCACTCCAGGATAAATCACAATTCCATTTCCCCGGGATTTTAAATGAGTATTGGGCCAGTGGGTAGTTGATTTCTTGCTTTCTTACGTCTTACTCTCTTACTCTTACTCTTACTCTCTTACTCTCTTACTCTCTGCTTTCTCACGCCTCTCACGATCCTTGCCCTGAGCCTGCGCATGGATGAGCGTGAGGGGTCGAAGGGTCACATTCTAAAAAATTCTGTGTCTTCACCCATTGTTCAATTACTGGTTTTTCTATATTTTTAATAAAAAAACCTACAATGATGAAATCTAAATTTTTTCTTCTGCTGATTACATGCTTTTCTTTCAATTTACTCCACACGCATGCACAGGATGATGCTGCGATGATGAAAGCCTGGATGGACTTTATGACTCCCGGTGAAATGCATAACTGGATGGCACAGTCCGATGGTGTATGGTCCGGACAGGTGAATACCTACATGGATCCTGCGAACCCTACCGTATCTACTGCCACCGTCACCAATAAAATGATTTTTAATGGCTTGTACCAGATCGGAGATTATACTGGTGTGATGATGGGTCAACCATTTATGGGACATAGCATCCTGGCTTACGACAATGCAAAGCAAAAGTTTGTTAATACCTGGATTGATAATATGGGATCCGGCGTGATCGTGATGTACGGCGATTATGATAAAGCAAGTAAAACACTTCACCTGAAAGGCACACAAACAGATCCGATGACTAAAAAAGATGCGTCGATCCGGCAGGAAGTGAAGTTTATTGATAGTAATACACAGACCATCACTATGTATGGACCAGGGATGGATGGTAACGAAACTAAAATGATGGATATCTCCCTTAAACGGAATATGTAGTCTTATCATTAATATAACAAGAGGTCTCCATGAGGCCTCTTCTCATTTAGATAACTACCTGCAATAATTTGTCAGCAAGCACGACAATCTCACTATATTCATCGCAGTTTTTATTCGCTTAACCAACTATACTATGTCTCCTCAATCACTGAAGAGATCGGCCATCTTGATGGTCATCCTCGTTATTACTTTTCTGATAAGCTGGGAATTATACCTTCGGGCAGATGGTGCAGATCATTCGTTTGATGATGGAGGTCCGCTCTTTTCAATGCAACGGTCTAAAGTGTACCTGCCACAGGATCAAAGCACTGTCAGTATCGGTTCCTCGCGTATCAAGTTTGATCTTGATGTCAATACCTGGAACGAAATAACTGGTGAAACTCCTGTTCAACTGGCATGCGTGGGAAGCAGTCCTCTTCCTGTACTCTATGATTTGGCAGATGATCCAGATTTCAGAGGAAAGCTCCTTGTTGACGTGACGGAAGGACTCTTCTTTTCCATGCGAGGTGGATCTGTGGAAAACCCAAACAAATATCTTGCTTACTACCACGAACTGACTCCAGCGCAACGGGCGAGTATTGTCTTGAATAAACCGCTCGAATCCACTTTTGTATTTCTTGATAAGGATGTTTACTCACTGAATGCGATGCTGGAAAAACTGGAAATAAAGAGCAGGCCGGGTGTATTTATGTTTCCAATATTCCCGAGGGATTTTGAGCGTGTCAACCCGGAAAGACAATGTTATATGACGCCCGCATTTGTGGCTGATACAAACCAACAAAAAAGAATGCAGGAAGTATGGGGTATTCTTGGCGGTGGTCCAAGGAGTCCGCCGGTTTCCGGGCAGCCCTTAGATTCTATACTAAATCTGGTTAAGATAGCAACAGAAAAAATTATTTCCAGGGGAGGTCAGGTAGTATTTGTTCGAACTCCTTCAAGTGGACCTTTTTGGAATAAAGAACAGGAAGGATATCCCCGTGCTCAATATTGGGAAAGAATATTACTGACCACAGGTTGTAAGGGAATACACTTTATGGATGATCCCGCAACTGACCACTACATATGTCCTGAATTTTCACACCTGACACCATCAGATGCAATCGACTACACACGGCATTTGATCCGTCATCTTAGAGAGGATTGTGGCTGGCAATTTTCGAATCTCCGCTCCATGTAATCTTCTTACCCTTCCTTTTAATCTGAATCGTCATGGTATTCAATTCCTACACATTCATTGCGTTTTTCATCATTATCCTGATCCTTCATAATCTGCCATTTTCGTGGAAGGTTAAAAAGATAAATCTGTTGATCGCCAGCTATATTTTTTATGCTGCCTGGAATCCTCCTTTTATTCTTCTCTTATGGCTCTCCACAGTTGTAGACTATTTCGTAGGCCGTGCTCTGTTTAAGCAAAACAATTTGACTAAAAAACGACTACTGCTCGTGCTAAGTCTTATTGGTAATTTGGGCATGTTGTGCTTCTTTAAGTACGGTGGATTTTTACTCGAAAATTTTGTCTCTCTTGTCAATTTATTTGGCGTTGATTTTCATCCTGCAGAACCAAACATCATATTACCGGCCGGTATTTCATTCTACACCTTCACTACCCTTTGTTATACTATTGATATGTATCACAAACGCAGTGAGCCTGTGAAATCAATGCTGGATTTTTCTCTCTTTGTTACCTTTTTTCCTCACCTCGTCGCAGGGCCAATCGTACGTCCGCCGCAATTGGTACCACAGTTTGAAACACCCCGAAAAGCAACAACCAAACAAATGATCGATGGGCTAATGCTTTTATCATTGGGTCTATTTATGAAAGTCGTATTGGCAGATAGTATGTTGTCAGCAACCGCAGATAGTGTATTTAGCTTTGTTGGGCCTCTTGCAACGGTTGATACCTGGATGGGTGTCCTGGCATTTTCTGGCCAGATCTTTTATGATTTTGCAGGATATTCAACTTGTGCAATAGGCGTTGCAATGTGCCTTGGTTTTGTGTTGCCCGAAAATTTCAAATATCCATATGGCGCAATTGGATTTTCTGATTTCTGGAGCCGATGGCATATTACTTTGTCGGCCTGGCTCAGAGATTATCTATACATTCCACTTGGTGGCAACAGGAAAGGAGAAGTTAGGACATACATCAATCTTATGCTCACCATGTTACTTGGTGGATTATGGCATGGTGCCAGTTGGACTTTTGTTGCATGGGGTGGCCTGCATGGATTTTATTTATGGGTTGAAAAATTAATACGCGATAAATTCTCAAAAACTTCATCAAGCCCTGCTGTAGCGACAGCCGGTGTTTCGCTTAGTGATAATCAATCATCATCCTTTATTTATGCACTCTTTACTTTCTTCCTGATTACATTGACATGGGTTTTCTTCAGAGCAGGTACGTTTACACAAGCATGGGATATGCTGGGATCGATGTTTGGAATCACAAGTGATGGAGCTGCATTACTCAAGACAATAGATATCATAAAAGTTTGGGTAATTATCACCATCACAGTCATTGTGCATTGGTGGATGCGGGACACTTCAGTCTTACAACTTGCGTATAAAATTCCGTGGTGGTTTTTATCAATTGCATGGGCGCTCATCGTTCTGGCTATTATTCTTGCGCAGGAGAGCAGCAGTGCCTTTATATACTTCCAGTTTTAGAACGTGACCCCGGTAAATGAGCTAGAGAACCAGGCTGAGTCTTGAAATGCGATGCGCTGAGCTTGTCGAAGTGTCGAAGTACAACACCATACATTAATCCGTGTGCAGGCACAAGGCAAAAAGTGAGAAAGTGTGAACTAAGTCTAAATAATCTTATATCCTAATAAGCTTTATAACCCAATTCCCTTGTGAGCTTATAACCCAATAACCTCCAAAGCTTTTTCTTTATATTAGAGTAATATTTAATATAAAAACACCTGATATGTTCACCCGTATTGGCCTTTCTCTGTTCTTACTGGCAGTATCCTATTTTGCTCACAGTCAGTGCTTTATCACTCCATCTGAGGCTTGTGTTGGGGATTGTGGCCCTGTATTCTACCTAATCGATGATCCGCAAGGAACCACGTATGCCTGGAGTGTTTCCTGTGGTACGATCACCAATGAAAATGTCGCCAATCCGCACACTGTGTGCTTTACCTCTTCTGGTACATGTACGATCCAGGTAATAGTTACCATTCCCGGTGAAGATCCCGATACGTGTACAGCTCAGGTGAATGTGCTTAGTCTTTCCCTGACAGTTATTACTGAAGGGATTTGTGAGAATGACAGCATCGAAATTAACGGGATGTATTATACGCCCGGATTTTATGCAGATACTATCTTCGGAGGATCTGTCAATAGTTGTGATTCCATACTATTGATCACAGTTTTCACTTCCCCACTTGATACTACCAATGAAACTTACCTGGGATGTGCTGGCGATGGCTACTCAGTCCTGGTCAATAGTATAATTTATGATGAATCAAATCCAACAGGATCTGAATCACTAACAGGATCTGATGGATGTGATTCGATTGTGAACATTGATCTGGTATTTCAACCCAATGCATCATCGTCTGTGAACTATTCCGGATGTGAGGGAGATGGATATTCCATTGATATAAATGGTACTACATATAATGAAGCAAATCCCTTTGGTACGGATACTTTAGTATCAGCTAATGGATGTGATTCTATCATTACTATCAATCTGGAATATAATTCGACTGATTTCACCACGATAACTTATCAGGGTTGTTCAGGTGACGGCTATAGTTATTCAGTACAGGATTCAATCTTTGATGAAAATAATCCTACCGGAATATTTATGTTTAGTACCAGTACTTGTGATTCGATTGTTTTCATAGATCTCCATTTTGATACACTTATCT
>JALYSC010000078.1 GCA_030855005.1 Bacteroidota bacterium
ACTTCACACTTGTCGATGCCAGAAGCCTGGCGGCAGAAGACAGATCTGCTTTATACTTTAAAATGGGATACAGTCTATTCATTCTCAAAGAATTCGAACAAGCCTCAGTTCTGTTTAATGAAACTCGGGAGACAAGAGACAAATACTATTATCCTGCTAATTACTACTATGGAATGACCCAATATTTCCAGGGAAATTTTTCTGAAGCGATTAGCAGTTTTGAAAAAGTAGCACCTTCTGATTATTATAAGGATTACATTCCATATTATATAACCCAAATCCATTTCAACAGAAAGGAATATCAAAAAGTAATTGGATATGGAAATCAGGTAATTGCCAGTCCAACTGTTCAGAATAAAACTGAAATACGTCACTTAGTTGGTCAGGCTTATTTCGAAACGAATGATTATGAAGCAGCACTGCCGCACTTACAATATGTAGAGAAGAACTCTTCAAAACTCCGAACGGAGGATTTTTATCAATTGGGTATGGCATATTATCATGCAGGCCGATATACAGAAGCTATACCGGTATTACTTGAAATTCGAAATGAAACCGGGATACAACCGCACTATGCCAATTATTATTTAGGACAAGCATATCTGAAAACAGGCGATAAAACTTCTGCCCGTAATAGCTTGCGCAATGCAATGCTTATGGAGGATGTTCCAACGGTATCCACTGAGGCTACCTTCCATTATGGCCGATTAAGTGCTGAAGCAGGTGATGATGGCGAAGCTATTCGAGTTTTGCAAACCATTCCTCCCTCGAGTCCCGATTATAACGAGGCGCAACGTACGCTCGCTAATATACTGACCAACACGAGTGACTATTCTCTCGCCATTCGTGAGCTCGAAGCGATCGGTAAACTTACCACAACATTGCAGGAAGCTTATCAGAAAGTAACCCTATATCGTGCTGAGCAACTTATCCAGGAAAGTAAGTCAGATGAAGCAGGTCCTCTACTCGATAAATCACTAAAGTATCCGGTTAATAAATCCATTCAATCAAGAGCTCTTTTCTGGAAAGGGGAATTAGCACATTTGAATAACCAATATAATGAAAGTATCAAGTGGTACAATCAGTACTTTACTATTGCTGAAAAGCTAAATGATCTGCCCGCACAGCAAAGTGTTGCTGTTGCGCATTATAACCAGGGTTATAATTATTTGAAATTATCTGATTTTATTGAAGGACAAAGACATTTTGAAGCAGCTGTCAATGGTATTGAATTGATAAGCTCTCAGGTTATTGGAGCAACCTTTGTTAAGAATCAAATTTGGCCGGATGCATTATTGCGTGCGGGTGATGCTTCTTTTAAGAGAAATCAATATGATAAGGCCAATCAGTACTATGATCAATCCATAAAAAATAAATATCCCGGATACGACTATGCGAAATTTCAAAAAGCATTGATCAAAGGGTTACAAAAAAAGCCTCAGGAAAAGATCGCATTACTTGAAGAATTGTCTAATGGTAAAACAGAATCCTTATGGGCAGATGACGCGTTATTCGAGACAGGGAATACTTATGAAGATGAACATCAAATAGCTAAAGCGATTGCATCCTATGAGCGCCTAGTCAGCGAATACAAACAGAGTAGCCCTCTTCTATTACCAGCAATAATCAAATTAGGTTTGATCTCGTACAACAGCCAGCAATTTGAGAATGCGCTGAAATATTACAAGTCTATTTTTCAATACAATCCTGATCCGGCTACCTCCAGGGAAGCTATGTCAGCGATCCAGGAAATCTATGTGAATGAGCTTGACAAACCGGAAGCATTTTTCGCTTATGCAGGCTCCATCCCGGGTTATACAGTTTCCGGTAATGAGCGAGACTCCATCCTCTATTCTGCTGCTGAAAATCATTATGCCCAGGGTAATTATGATAAAGCAGCAGAATCTTTTAAAAATTATCTCGATCAGAATCCAAAAGGTGCTTATTCGCTTAAGGCCAAATATCTACGTGCTGAATCTCTTTCTCTCGCTAAAAGATGGGAAGATGCACTGGCTTCTTACGAGACCGTAATCAAGGAAGGTCCTAGTTCCTATTTATCTACTTCGTTGTATAAAGCTGCTTTAATTTCCTACAATCAAAAACAGGACATGCAACGGGCTTACCGATATTATTCTGATTATATCCCCCTTGCAGAATCTGAAGAACAACAATATGAGGCGATGCTGGGTGCATTGCGCAGTGCCTACAAAATGAAAAACGATGCAGATGTAAACAGGATGACAGCTGAGATTGTCGTTCATCCACGAGCAACTGATGATATACGAGCACTGGCTCATTATTATTCCGCAATGCTGGCATATGATGCTGATGATTATGAAAGAGCTATATCAGCATTTAATTCTGTCATCCGGATTAATAGTGCAGAACTAGCCGCTGAATCGAGATACTACATCGCTTCGATCTATTATAAAAAAGGTGAAAATGCATTAGCAGAAAAGCTGGCGGAAGAGTCAGCAAGGACTAATGTCGGATATCCTGTCTGGGTTGCGAGATCATTGATTCTGTTATCAGATGTCCAGTTTGCAAAAGGCGACCTGCTCAATGCGCGAGCCATCATCGAAGCCATTATTGAAAATTTCCAGGGTGACGCAGCTATCATTCGTGAAGCCACTCAAAGACTGGAGCGAATAAAGAAGGAAGAAGAAAATCAAAACCGCGTGAAGCCCTCAAATGGTGATACGCTGGAAATGACAGAACCTAAAAAAGACTAACCGAAGATCATGAAATATATCCATAGCGTCCTCTTCGTATTGTTCTCGATATGCCTTTATGGGCAAAATGAATTGCCTACAGGGCAGATCGAAGTGATCAAAGATTTTGAAGTCAGATTGGTTGAGACTAAAAAGATCAAAATTATTCCTGCGCCTGTTGGCATTGATTCGACAGTCAGGCGATATGAATACAAATTACTGGCTCCTTCACCTTCGATAGATTATGTCGTGCCTGAATTGAAGCCATTAGCCATTACACCAGAGAAGAAATCTTTGTTTTATCCTCTGTTTGCCAAAGCAGGTTATGGAAGTCCCAATTCGTTGCTGGCATTGTTGTCTTATGATCATGTCCAGGGTGATTACCTTGATTGGGGTATTGATTTCAGGCATCTAAGTGCTAACAACAAGAAGATACCGCTTCAGAAATTTGCTGATTCACAAGCAAGACTGAATGCGACATATTTACTAACAGAAGACGTACTTATCGATGCCTATGTTGATGCAAAGTTTGAAAAACATTTCTTTTATGGAGCGGAAGACATTCCTAATAATCCCGATTTTCTAAAGAGAAGTTTTAATCGTTATGATCTCAATGTGAATATATCCAACGGAGCAAGTAATGCCACTTCATTCAGGTATATGGCTTTGTTTAACTACTTGTTTGATAAGGATGATTTGCGGACAAAAGAAAGATCATTAAGGGTAGGAGGTGAGGTAGGAACTTCCATTGGGGCTCAGGAATTTCCGCTCGGCTTAAAGGTGGTAGCAGACATCACTACGATTAAGGATAATGAAAGTCAGGCTTTGAATAATATACTCATTGACCCCTATTTTAAATTTCATACCGGTCATCTTAAAGTACATGCAGGGGCTACTCTTCTTCTAAGAAAAGAACAAAATAAATTCCTGCCAGATCTTGAAGTTGCATATAATCTCTTTGATAATATGCTAAGCATTAGAGCGGGATGGAAGGGCGAGGTAGTGAAAAATAGTTTTCATCACCTTTCCATGTACAACCCATACATTCAGACGCGACTGGATAGTATAACCAATATGATCAGCCGTCACATTTATGCCGGCCTTAAAGGTACCAGTGGAAATATCCTGTATGAAGTGACAGGTAGCTATACCAAGTTTGAAAGAATGGCTTTCTTCCTGCAGGAGTTTGATGATGAAGAACAATTTAAACCTTACTATGATAATGGTTCTTTCATAGGGATTGAAGGATCACTTCAGTTTACTTTCCTGAAGTACGTGACATTGCGAAGCAGTGCCTTTACACGTTTTTATTCTTTAGATGAATTGGAAAAACCTTACCACCGTCCATCGCTAGGTATCGATGCCATGCTTTCGTATACGGGGGGTGATGATATCTATCATGCTTCGATCCTGTTTCATGGTGAAAATGGATTGCCTTACCGAACGGTAGGTGGTACTGAAACACGGCTTGATCCTTTGCTGGATTTGAGTGTCCATGGTGACTATTATTTCACGTCAGCTATCGGTGCTTTTGCAGAGATCAATAATATCCTGGGTAATAACCGTGAGCGTTGGGTGAATTATCCGACTTTTGGGTTTAATGCCAAAGCCGGCGTGATGGTCAGGTTTTAGAAATTTTCAAATTGCGAGATCGGGTTTCCTTTTAGTAAATTTATGATTACATATTTGATCATACTTATTCTCCGTGTATGAAATTTGGACTTATCGGTTACCCACTCGGACACTCATTCTCCAAACCTTATTTTGAATCCAAGTTTCAACACGAAGGTCTTACCGGTTTTGTCTATAATAATTATCCCCTCGAACACCCGGACCTGATTCTTGATGTCCTTCGTACTGATGTAAAAGGATTTAATGTCACCATTCCATATAAGTCTGTGGTATTGAAATATATAAATGATATAGATGCCACAGCCTGGTCCATTGGAGCTGTCAATACGCTTGTTCGTACGGGAGCTAATAGTTGGAAAGGATTTAATACGGACTGGATGGGATTTCGGGATGATATTAAATCCTGGTTTGGTACCAAGGACTATCCGGAAAGAGCATTGATCTTGGGGACTGGTGGGGTAGCTAAAGCTATTCGTTTTGCTTTATCTACACTTGGTATTTCCTCCTCAATGGTTTCTTCGCAGGGAAATGGTGATTTTACTTACGATGGAATCAATAAACAGCTCATCAGGGATCATCTTTTCATAGTCAATGCGACGCCTGTGGGTATGTTGCCTGAGACAGAACGGGCTCCTATTCTGCCTTATGAAGCCCTGACAAAAGACCACTGGATGTTTGATGTCATTTACAATCCGGCCAATACACTATTTTTAGCCCACGGTAAGCAGATGGGAGCCCAAACCAGGAATGGTTTGGACATGCTGCACCTGCAGGCTGAACATGCCTGGTTGATCTGGAAAACATATGGTAAGTTCTGAAGCTGATTCTATTCCGCAGCATCCTGTTGTAGATTTTAGTGATACGCAAATCGCGTTTGCCCATAAATCCAATGCTGATCTTAGGCGTACAGCCTGGCTTTTTAAAATGATCAATAAGGCATGGCTTGTCAAAATAGGCGGCGACTTTGGATTGTGGCTTAATCAGACAGGTATCCACATCTTTAACCCCATTGTCAGAGCAACTATCTATCAGCAATTCTGCGGTGGTATATCCCTCCTGGACTGCCAGGATGAAATAGAGCATCTGCGTCACAATAACGCATTGACGATCCTTGATTATGGAGCAGAAGGGAAATCCATGGAGGAAGATTTTGAAACTACCTTGATTGAAAATATTAATGCACTGCGGTTTGCTTCAACGCATGAAAGTGTTCCAGTTATCTCTACCAAAGTGACAGCACTTGCATCCGCTGATCTCCTTGAAAAATTACAATCGGGCGAAATTCTCACAACAGAAGATGCACTTGCCATTGAGCGTTTGCGTCATCGTCTTGAAAAGCTTTGTAAAGTAGCCCGGGAGCATGGGGTTGCCATCTTTATCGATGCTGAAGAAACATGGATACAGGATACTATTGATCAGTTAGTAAAAAGCCTGATGGAAAAGTATAATCAGGGAAAAGTGATTGTCTATCACACCTATCAGATGTACAGGAAGGACAAGCTTGAGGATTTGAAAGCTGATCACCGCGAAGCTAAATCAAAAGGTTACATCCTCGGTGCAAAAGTGGTCAGGGGTGCTTACATGGAAAAAGAAAGAGCTCGTGCTGCCCAGGAAAATCGCCCTTCACCCATCCACATTAATAAGGCAGATACAGACCATGATTTTGATCAGGCAATCAGATATTGTGTAGATCATTATGAAGAGATCGCTTCCTGTAACGCATCACATAATCTCAGTAGTAATTTATTGCAGGCTGAATTGATAGCTCAAAAAAATATTCCTAGAAATCACTCACATCTTAATTTCTGTCAGTTGTATGGTATGAGTGATATTATCACATTTAATCTGGCGGCGGGAGGATATAATGTGGCTAAATATGTGCCCTATGGACCGGTCAAGGATGTACTTCCTTACCTAATCCGTAGGGCAAGAGAAAACACTGCCGTTACAGGAGAAATGAGCCGGGAATTAAGTCTTATAGTGAGTGAAATGAAAAGGCGGGGTTTGAAATAATAACTATCTTGGCGCCTCAAAATCAAAACGAACATGAAGTATTTTTTTACACTATTAGTACTGTGCACACTAGCAGTATCTGCCCAAAGTCAAATCTGGTTTGAAGCCGGGGTTAAAGGCGCATATGGCCCAACTGTTTTACTGGATAAAAATGTTTTTGATAGTGGAAATTATAAACATAAAATCTCTACAGGTCACGCAATAGGCGGAAGACTTGGAGTTAACTTCGGATACCATGCAGGTTTCGCAGTTGAATATCTGGCTGCCAATTCAAAACAGGAATTTAACCTGGATGGAAGATTACACACAACATATAAATGGAAGCACAGTGACCTGTTGGTATTGTTCCGTTATGCTGGTAATGGAGCGTATGTCGAGGTCGGCGGTAAATACAGCAACCTGGGTGATGTCACACGCGAAACCAAACCCGCAGACCCTGATGTGGATGGTGATGTTTCTGACATCTTTGAAAAGAATTATACATCCGGAGTATTAGGCTTTGGATCTTACCTCCTGGGTAATGATTTACTTGCTGTTAACCTCGGTATTCGCATTCACTATGCATTTACAGACATTATCACACCAGCAGGAAAGGATAATTTTTATCCTGCAGCAAGTGACATCAATAACCCTGATCCTGATGCAAAAACACTTGCCGCAGCAGCTCAGCTTCAACTGGAGGTCAATTATGCTTTTGGACGTTTTTCCAAAACAGCCTGCCATGACCGCTGGAAACTGATTTTATTCCAATAGAAACAAGCAATTAAGCATAATAAAAAAGCAGATCAGTAATGGTCTGCTTTTTTTTGGAAGGAAGTAGCCCCGCCAGGAATCGAACCCGGACCCTAGGTTCCGAAGACCTATGTACTATCCGCTATACTACGGAGCCAGAAGGGTAAAGATAATCTGAACTATATGTTAAATGAGCCTGTTCGGTTTATTGGTTTTATTAGGGTTATAAGTAAAATCGATCATATATAGTCTGGTCATATCAAACCAAATGATAAAATCTGGCATTATATTCTTACTTTTGCACCCGCTTTTGAGAGCCATTATAGCTTATGACACAAATCAATGCAAACATCCGGAATATTGCCATTATCGCTCACGTCGACCATGGCAAGACCACCCTTGTCGATAAAATCCTGCAAGCAACCAAAGTATTCAAGGATCACCAGGAAACAGGTGAACTGATAATGGATTCGAATGATCTGGAAAGAGAACGAGGAATCACCATTTTTTCCAAAAATGCTGCCGTTGTTTACAAAGGTGTTAAGATCAATGTTATCGATACCCCAGGCCACAGTGATTTTGGTGGCGAAGTAGAGCGTGTATTACGTATGGCAGATGGTGTACTCTTGCTGGTAGATGCTTTTGAAGGTGCCATGCCTCAGACAAGATTTGTACTGCAAAAAGCACTACAATTAAATCTGAAACCAATTGTCGTCATCAATAAAGTAGACAAGCCAAATTGCCGTCCTGAAGAAATCCATAATGATGTCTTTGACTTATTCTACAGCCTGGACGCAACAGAGGAGCAATTAGATTTTGCCACTTTTTATGGCTCTGGTAAACACGGATGGTTTAATGATACGCTTGAAGAAAGTGCTGATATTACTCCATTACTCGATGGCATTCTGAAATTAGTGCCTCCGCCGATCGCTTATGAAGGAACTCTTCAAATGCAGATCACTTCATTGGATTTCTCCTCATATCAGGGCCGTATTGCCGTAGGTAAAGTTAATCGCGGAACAATCCGTGAAAATCAGGCTGTATCAATTGTGCAGGCAGATGGAACAGTAACTAGAAGCAGAGTCAAAGAACTATGCATCTTCGAAGGCATGGGTAAGAAAAAAGTCCAGGAAGTAATGGCTGGGGACTTGTGCGCAGTCATTGGTCTTGGTGAATTCAAAATCGGTGAGACAATCTCTGATTTCGAATTTCCTGAAGGACTTCCTACCATCTCGGTGGATGAGCCTACTATGAGCATGACTTTTGGAATCAATAACTCTCCTTTTTTCGGTAAGGATGGAAAATTTGTTACAAGCCGTCATCTTCGTGATCGTCTATGGAAAGAGACTGAAAAGAATCTTGCCATGAAAGTGGAGGATACTAATAGCGCAGATAGTTTTCTGGTATACGGTCGTGGCATTCTTCACCTCGGAATCCTGATTGAAACTATGCGTCGTGAAGGATATGAATTGACAGTAGGTCAGCCTCAGGTTATCTTAAAAGAAATCGATGGTGTGAAATCGGAACCTTTCGAGAATCTGGTTATTGATGTACCTCAGGAATTTGCTTCAAGGGCTATTGACCTTGTTACCCGCCGTAAAGGTGAGTTACATGTAATGGAATCAAAAGGTGATTATCAACATCTTGAATTTGAAATTCCTTCCCGTGGTCTGATCGGACTTCGTTCGACCATGCTGACACAAACGGCTGGTGAGGCGATGATGAGTCACCGCTTTACTGAATATAAACCATGGAAGGGTTCTATTCCAGGCAGAACAAATGGAGTTCTACTGGCTAAAGATCCAGGTAATACTACAGGCTTCTCTATCGATAAATTGCAGGACAGAGGGTTTTTCTTTGTTGATCCGGGAGAAGAGGTGTATACAGGGATGATCATTGGTGAAAACAACAGGCCTGGTGATCTTGTGGTCAATGCTACTGAAGGAAAGAAGCTGACTAACATGCGCGCAAGTGGTAGTGATGCAGCCAACAATATTGCACCTAAGAAGCAAATGACCCTGGAAGAGTGCATGGAGTACATTCAAAACGACGAGTGTATCGAAGTAACTCCAGCCAGCATCCGTATGCGGAAGTCAATCCTGGATGAAGAGGGACGCAAAAAAGCGCAACGCTCTCAGCAGATGAAAGCAGAAGCCGTCTAAAAAACGACCCAGCTTTAATATCATATAGATATTAATATAAAAAAGCCCCGTTTCCGGGGCTTTTTGTTGTTGGCAAAAAAGGATTTTAGAAAATTCTTTGTTCTAACTCAACTCAAATTATCTAATTAGACGTAGTCCGTTGGACAAACGTTGGGTTTCTATAAAATAAACTGCTTATAAACTTAGCAGGTAATTTTTTATTTCGATGAACGGGGTCATTACAGGCTTCAGTGTTTCTACATGATTTTGCCCGACAGTGGTCGTCTTGGCATCAAATAAATAAGTATCCTCTCCCAGTTCAGAAATTACCACGAAGGTGACATTGAAACCTTTTGGTGTGGATCCATAATGTTCGCAGAATAATTCAAGATCTGCATTGCCCTCAAGCATTACAATACTTTTGTAATCATTGAATACCATGAAGACTTGCGTATTTGTATTTGTGTACTCTTCCGGAAGCTCTACACATACATCTGTACGCTGATCTTCAGGAATTTCGAAGAATACGTCAACATTAATCCAGTCTGTGCTGTCACTGAAACATTCGTAACCAAATCCCGTAATGATCTGTTGGCTGCTATCC